>CALBDW010000165.1 GCA_937927435.1 uncultured Bdellovibrionales bacterium | reverse complement strand
GGACGCTGAAAATGATCGAAAACGTAAAGACCGAAGCCAAAAACAGCATGGAAAAAGCGATTGCGGCCCTCGTGAACGAGCTCAAGAAAGTTCGAACCGGTCGCGCTCAGATCTCGATGCTGGATGGAATTCGGGTGAACTATTACGGCACCCCCACTCCGCTGAACCAAGTGAGCGCCGTTTCGACTCCCGACGCGAAAACGTTCCTCATCACTCCTTGGGAAGCGCAAATGCTCAAGGAAATCGAAGCCGCTATCGTCAAAAGCGATATCGGCATGACGCCGATCAACGACGGTAAAGTGATCCGCCTCAAGCTTCCGGACCTGACGGAAGAGCGCCGCAAAGAACTGGTCAAACAATGTCATAAGCTGGTCGAAGAGTCGAAAGTCGCGATCCGCATGGCTCGTCGCGACGCCAACGAAGCGCTGAAGAAAGCTCAGAAAGACAAATTGATCAGCGAAGACGAAAGCAAGCGGGCTCAAGACGAAATCCAAAAGCTGACCGACCAATACATCGAAAAAGCCGACAAACTCTCGCAAGAGAAAGAGAAAGAGATTTTGACCATCTGAGTTCGGCAGCTGGGGGCCATAGACTTTGAACAAGATTAAAACGCCTCGTCACCTTGCGATTATCATGGACGGCAATGGCCGCTGGGCCGAACTTCGGAAAAAGGATCGCACGTTCGGCCACATCAAGGGGGCGCGGGTCGCCAAAGCAATGATTGAGGCCTGTGCCCGGCGAGGCATTGAACATCTCACTCTCTACGCCTTCAGCACTGAAAACTGGCTCCGGCCGACCTCGGAAGTCGGCTTTCTCATGCACCTTTTGGCGCGGAATATGCGCCGCGAACGCGCCAGCTTGGTGAAAAACAACATTCGTGTGTCGGTTATTGGAGAACTCAGCCGGCTTCCGGAGTCGGTGCGCGCGGAAGTTGAGCGCACGATCGACGAAACCCGTCATAACACCGGAATGCATCTAACCTTCGCGCTCAGCTACGGCTCGCGCCAGGAGATCACGGAAGCCGTCCGCGGAATCGCGACGGAGATTGCCCAAGGCCGTTTGGCTCCCGAAGAAATCAACGAAAACCTGCTCGCGCGGAAACTACAGAGTTCATTTCTTCCCGACCCTGATTTGATCATCAGAACCAGCGGCGAGTTCCGGCTGTCCAACTTCATGCTTTGGCAGGCGGCTTATTCGGAAATCTATATAACCAACGTTCTGTGGCCCGATTTTACGACCGCAGATTTGGAAGAAGCCCTGATGCAGTATGCGAGGAGAGAACGCCGGTTCGGGCGCACCACGAGCCAAATTCGCCGAACGTCCTCCGAAGTTGACCAGAACTACGCCGCTCCACGCGTCGGTATAATGCACAAATGAAAGTCCGAGCTCTTTCCGCCATCATTGCCGTCGCCCTGCTCATCGGCATCACATTAATCTGGAAAACTCAGGGTCTTTACGTCATTTGCGCCCTCGCCACGTTCGGCGGCACGTTCGAGTATTCGCGGCTGATACAAAGTTTCCCGTTTATCCAATCGGAACGCAGCGGCTTCGCCAACCAGCTCCATTTGCGCGTGGCTTTTTTGGTATTTTCGACCGTCGTCTTCTACGCGACCACGCTCGCCAATCCCGAGTTTATTCTGCTCGCGATTGCGCTTTCGGCTGTTCTGTTTTTTACGATGGTTCTCATGGCCGTTCGGACGGTTGACGATCTCGCCGGCGCCATCCATTTCCAGTGCCTTGGCTCGATGGGTTTAATTTACTGCGGCGTCTTTCCCGGCCTCGGAACCCGCCTCCTTCAATTAGACGAAAGAGGACTTTGGCTTTTCGCCCTCCTGGCAATCGTGTTCAGTGGTGACACTTTAGCCTACCTCAGTGGACAGGTCTTCGGTCGGCATCAGCTTTTGAAGCCGGTCTCCCCGAAAAAAACAATTGAAGGCGCTCTCGGGGGCCTTGTGGGGAGTGCTGTAGCGGGAGCCGTCATCGCCCTCTTATTCGCCGAAAACGTCCCCGTATTGACCATGGTCATCCTGTCCTTGGTGACGGGCGCCTTCGCGCAAATCGGGGATCTCATTGAATCGCTCATAAAACGCGTTGCGGAGGTAAAGGATTCGGGCGCCATCATGCCGGGTCACGGCGGTTTTCTCGACCGCCTCGACGGCGTTTTATTCGCCGCGCCGGTTTTTTACGCTTTCGTCCGGTTTCTCGTTTCCTAATCGACATGTCCTAAATTGAAACATTCAGACCGAAATCGGGAATAGAGCCTGTTCATGGCTATCTGACGGTACTTAGGCTCAAAAAGGCTGGCATACCGAGATAAGCAAACCTACAATGAGAAGACTATGGACTCGCTTTTCAGCTCCCTTCACGGCCTGATTTCGTACGCAATGCCGATGATCATTCTTCTCGGCTTGCTCATCTTCGTTCACGAACTGGGACACTTCCTCGTCGCCAAATACTACAAAGTCCGCGTTGAGGTCTTCAGTCTCGGCTTCGGCCCGAAGTTGTTTAAGTTCAAACGCGGCGACACCGTTTACGCGATTTCGGCGATTCCGTTGGGCGGTTACGTGAAAATGTTCGGCGACGACCCGACAGCTCCGGTCGCGGATGATCAAAAACAATTCGCTTTCAATCACAAACCCGTATTCCAGCGAATCGCGATCGTCCTAGCGGGTCCGCTTATGAACTTGTTCTTCGCCGCCGTTCTATTCACCGGCGTCGCCGCGATCGGCGAACAAGCTCTGCTGGCGAAGCTTGGAGACATCAAGCCCGACTCACCCGCGTACGCGGCCGGTTTCCGGAGCGGCGATACAATCGTTGCGATCGATTCTAACCCCGTGAAATCTTGGGATGACTTGCAGAAAGCGATCGAAAAGAACGCGGACCGCACTTTGAACTTCGTTGTGCAACGGGAAGGATCCGGGGCCGAAGAAACTCTTCAAGCGACGCCCAAACTGGTCCGAAACAAAAACGTATTGAGCTGGGACCGTGAGGTCGGCGAGATCGAAGGCCTTACCCCCTCTTCGCGCGCCTCCTTGATCGCTGTGCAGAGTCCAGATTCCATCGCGGGTGCCGCCGGAATGCAAACAGGCGACGTGGTCCGATCGATTAACGGCGTGTCCGTTTCGCGTTGGCGCGAACTCCTCGCGGCGCTCGAACAAACCTCGGCCGACACGCTCACCGTGGAGATCGAGCGCGGTCTCTTAGCGGAACGGCCTGAGCCCGTGAAGGTAACGGTCTCCATTCCTGTTCCCAAAGTAGTCCAAAATAGATCCGCCGAGGAAAAAATGGCCGCTCTCGGTCTTGAATCGCCTGAGCTTTACCTCGCCAGCATCGAGAAAGGCTCACCCGCTGAAGCGGCCGGACTGCAACAAGGCGATCGTCTGATCGCAATTAACGGGAAACCGCTCGAGTCGTTCGAACAAGTTTCGTCCACGATCCGCTCGTTCGGCGAGGCGAATGCGGTCAACGGTGAGCAGGCGGCCCCTCTATCTCTTCTGATCTCGCGGAACGGCCAAGAAATGACGATTCAAGTAGCGCCCAACATGCGCGAGCGCATGAGCCCGGATGGCCGAGAGGTACGTCGCTTTGAAATCGGAATCCGACCGATGATCGTCGACGCGCCCCCCGCCTTTTTCGAAGTTTCCTATTCCAATCCGATCGCGGCCGCGCAGCGCGGAATGGTTCAGACCTGGCGGTGGACCAGCTTGACGGTTCTCAGCTTCGTCCGTCTCTTCCAAGCCGAAGTCTCGCCGAAAAACATCGGTGGCTTCCTTTCCATCGGTCAGATGGCGAAGAACTCGTGGCAAGTCGGATTGACACAGTTCCTGAGCGTGATGGCGATTATCTCCATCAACCTCTTTATTCTGAACTTGCTGCCGGTTCCAGTCTTGGACGGCGGCCATTTGGTTTTCTACACAATTGAAGCTCTGAGAGGCGCGCCGCTCAGCATGCGCAAAATGGAGATCGCCCAGCAGGTGGGGCTCTTCCTTTTGTTGGCCTTGATGGTCTTCGCCTTATTCAACGACGTGACCCGGCTCTTTAACTGACGCTAGATGCTGATTCTCGCGTTTGACACCAGCACAAACAAAGGCGGAGTCGCCGTCCTTCATGACGGCGACGTCATATGTGAAAAGAGCTGGTCTCGTGAAAGCTCTCATGGCGAGCTTCTCACACCCGCTCTCGAACACTGCCTATCATCCGCCGGACTCAAAGTGAAAGACCTGGACGCTCTCGCGATCGGACACGGACCGGGAAGCTTTACAGGGGTCCGGGTTACGGTCAACGCGGCCCGCGCGCTCGCTTACGCCGCAAACCTTCCGGTTTACGTCTTCGATACATCCGAGATCATTGCGGAAGCCGTTTCAAGGCACGACGTCCCCGTAGCCGTTCTCATTAACGCGCATAAAAACCTGATTTTCGCATCCACTTTCAAGTGGGACGGCGCCGGTTGGCGGAGAGAACTACCTCTCGCCGCGTACAATTTGGATGAATTAAAACAATTGGTCACCGTTCCCCACATCACGCTCGGAGATGCGTACGATGAATTCGCCTCATCGATGGACCCGGCGCTTTTGCAGAATTTGATTCGCGCCCCCCAACTTTCAGACGAACCAGATGCGACCATTATCGGACGCATGGCACTCGATCGTCGTAACCAAGTCCAGCCATTGGACTGGAAAGAGGTGCAAGCCCTTTATATTAGGCCCTCCGGAGCCGAAGAGAACCTCCGAAAGGGTTAAGCACAAGCAATGACGACAGTTTGGGCGGTAGGCGGAGGCAAAGGCGGAATCGGGAAGAGCTTTATCAGCTCGAACCTCGCTATTTGTCTGGCCCGGATTGGAAAGCCGGTCACAGTCGTCGACCTCGATCTCGGCGGTGCCAATCTTCATACCTGTTTCGGAGTGAACGCGCCCTCGCGGACCATTTCCGACTTTCTTTCCGGACGGATCAGCAATTTTTCGAGTCTGGCGGTCGAAACAGGGATTCCCGGCGTAAAGATTATCAGCGGCTTCAACGACGACTTCGAAGTCACGGAACTCAACCCAACTGGACGAAGCCTCATCATTGAAGGAATCCGTCAGCTACCGTCCCCTTACGTCATCCTCGACTTAGGTGCCGGCACCGGTGAACGCACGCTCGACTTCTTCCTGACTGCCGACCAGAAAATCGTCGCCGCAACGCCCGAGCCGACTTCGCTCGAAAACGCCTACCGTTTTATAAAAGCGGCCTTCTATCGCAAGTTTCGGCTGGCCGAACACGAGTCCGAGATTCATGACTTAATCGAATCCATTATGACGAACCGGGATCAAAACGGCATCCGCAGCCCGGCGGATCTCATCCGCAGGCTTACGGCCGAAAGTCCTGAAAGCGCCGCCAAACTCAAGTCGCATCTCCAGGATCTTAAATTACAGGTCATTCTGAACCAGGTGCGAAGCCGCGAAGACATCGAGCTCGGTCACTCGATGAAAAGCGTGTGCAAAAAGTATTTCGGGATCGAAGCGAATTACATCGGCTATCTCGATCACGATAATGCAGCATGGCGCTCTGCCCGAAAAAGAAAACCCCTTATCGTCGAATTTCCGTATAGTAGTGTCGTTGGGCAATTTTTGGGGATCACAAAGAATCTCTTGAATCCCCAATCATTTAGAGCCGTGATATAAATATCACAGCATGAACAACAGCAGCGGCACGACCTATTACGAAATCCTGGAGGTGGCGCCCGACGCTCCTCCGCACGAGATCCAGCGCGCTTATCAAAGGGCGAAAACGACGTATAGCGCCGATAATCCGGCGCTCTATACGATGTTCAGCGCCGAGGAAGCTCGCGAGCTTCTCAAAATCATCGAAGAAGCGTATTCCGTTCTCGCCAATCCATCTCTTCGTCGCGCTTACGACGAAGCGCTCGCGCGCGGTGAGCCGATCCCTGATAACTTCGCTTCGCTTTACGCCGCATCTAACGCCGAAGAAATCGTGAAAGCGCACCAAGCGTTGCCCGATTTCGAGTCGACGGTCACGCTTAAGACCACGATCCAATCGCAGTCGGCGGCGAAAAATTTGGATCCCAATACGGGCCGCACGAGCCTGTCGACCTACACCATCGACGAAGCGTTCGAGCAAGAAATCAAGAACGCGACGGAATTCGATGGCTCATTCCTCCAGCGGATTCGCCTTTACAAGAATGTCAGTCTTGACCAAATGAGTGAAGAGACGAAAATCGGCCGCCACTACCTTGTGGCCGTCGAAACGAACGACTTTAAAAACCTCCCCGCGGCGGTCTTCGTCCGCGGGTTCATCGTGCAAATCGCCCGCGTTTTGGGTCTCGATGAGCAGAAAGTCGCTTCGTCATATATGAAGTTGTTCAGGTCCGGTGGTGGAAAATAATCTCCGCGCAGCGGAACAGTTCGAGCGCGTCGTCTTATCAATCACTCCCGAGCTTGCCGGTCAAAGAATTGATAAGGTCCTGGCGTCGGTTCCGCAGATAGCAACACGTTCCCAAGCGTCACGATTAATTCAGTCCGGGAGAGTCCGGATGAACGGTCGCGTCCTCAAACCGTCGTACGAAACGAAGGTCGGCGACGTGATCGACATCGACGTGCCGATCGTCGTCGAGACGGAGCTTCTTCCGTACGATTTTCCGCTTCAGATTCCCTACGAGGACGAAGATCTACTCGTCGTCGACAAACCGGCCGGTCTCGTCGTGCATCCCGCCTGTGGCCACTTGCAAGACACCTTGGTGAACGCACTCCTTCATCACACAAAGGACCTCTCGCTCGGCTTCAATGAAAAGCGCCCAGGTCTGGTTCACCGTATCGATAAGGGAACCAGCGGCCTTCTCGTCATCGCGAAAAACGACGAAGCGCAAAGACTTCTGGCACTTCAGTTTCAAAGGAAAACAACCCATCGCATTTATCGCGCGATGGCCTTCGGCCAATTCAAAAACGAACAAGGCACGATCAGAAGCTTCCTCAAACGCCACCCCGAGGACCGGAAGCGCGTCGCCAGTTCTCCCGACGGAAAACTCGCGATCACCCACTATACCGTGCGGTCCTATCATCCGTCTGGCGTATCGCTCGTCGAACTGAAACTTGAAACCGGGCGCACCCATCAAATCCGCGTTCATCTTTCGGAGCTTGGACACCCTATCGTCGGCGACGTCACTTACGGCGCCTCGAAGCGCTTGAAAAACCTGAAATCGGTGCAGCTGAGAAAAATGATCGAGGAGATGCCCCGCTTCGCGCTCCACGCCATGGAACTCGGATTCCTCCATCCCCGGACGGGGAAGCGGATGCTCTTTCAAGCGCCGTGGCCGAGCGATCTCATGCCGCTGGTCGAACATTTCGGCTTTCCGAAATACCACGACAAATATGAGGTCCACATCGATCCGGGGCCCCCACAAAAAGTGACTGATGGTCCCGTCGAAAACGATGAGATGTCGGATGACGAGGATCTGGAATGATTGCGAGACACCCAGCTTTTCCGCAGCCTCATCCGCTCGGCCATGTCCTTGAAGCGTTGGACGTAACCGTATTCTTCGGCAACCGCCGATCGAAGATCGAGGAGCTTGAAACCCTTTTTCCCGACTATCGCTTCGCACAGCTGAATCAAAGCCATTCCGATATCGTTCAGCATGCGCGGGACACTCTTCATCGGGAAGGAGACGCCCATATCACCCGCGAACCCAAGCTCGCGTTGTGCATCAAAACCGCCGACTGTATTCCGGTGATGATTCATGATTCCGAGTCGGGTTGGGCGGCGGCCATTCACGCCGGTTGGCGCGGCATCGAAAACGAAATCATTGTTAAAACGTGCGCCATCTTGCGCGGAATGGGTCCATCGCTGAAAAAAGCCCGCGCGTGGATCGGACCGCACATCCGGGTTGAAAGTTTTGAAGTCGGTCGCGATGTCGCCGAACGCCTCGCCCATCGCTTCGAGGCCGTACGCGGCTTCTCCCGCCTTGAATCCGTCCTTCAGCCCCCTCCCGATCCTTCGAAAGCGTATGTGAACTTATCCGAAATCGCGCGGGCGCAGCTGGCGTCAATGGGCATCGGTCCGGAACGGGTGATTGAACTCGCAATCGACACAGCCAGAAGCGAAGATCACTGCTCCTATCGCCGCGAGAAGGAAACCGCCGGACGCCAAATCAGTTTCATCGCGATCAAATAGGAGACTCAGTCAGAAATATACGTAACGCGGCCTTCCTGCCGCATCGCCTTCGGTGGCCAATGATCGGGATAACCGATGACGAGTGCGCAAAGAAGTTCAAGCTTCCCTTCCTTATATTCGGGAAGCTGGTCAACGCCGACGAAACGGTCCACTTCCTCGCGGATTTCGAGCGGAGCTCCCATCGTACAGCAGCCGAGGCCTTCGACAAAACAAGCGAGATTCATGTTTTCCACGGCCATATACACACTGCCGATACTTGTATGATAACGCTCTTCCGCGTCGTTGGAGGAATAACAGAAAATGATGACGGGCGCGTCGCCCAGAGTGAAGAAGAACCGTTCTGTGAACTGATACAACGAAGGCTTCAAGCGCTTCTCGAGGATATCTTTGATCCCCAACCACGATTTTTGCGAAAGCGCTAAATACTCATCCCGTTTCTTGCCTTCGACGACAAAAAAACGCCAGTTCTGCCGGTTCTTACCCGACGGCGCCTCCATTCCTGCCGCGAGAATTCTCTCGATCACTTCCTTCGGAACAGGATCACTCTTGTATTTCCGGATCGAGCGGCGAGTCTTGAGAAGCCGGTAAAACTCATTCTTGAATTCTTGCGAGAATGTCGGGATTTGGGGTGTCGTATCCATAGCATGCATCCTATCGATTCCGGTTGTCTCAAAACAAGATGTTTTGCCGACAAAAAGCCGAACAAAGCGCCCCCTTTTTCCTCCAGCAGTTCAGCGGAAAGCTAAAAATTCCGCCGCTTTAGCGAAGCGACCCAACCTTCCGAGGAGTTCCGCGACACCTGTCCAGCTCGCACCTAGTCTCGCGGTGTTATATACTCAAAACGATGACCATGGCGTTTTCCCTGATCTCCGCGAAAGTCTCGGGCTTCATTTCGAAGTTCGGCCGCTTCATTTTGGTCGCTGCTTTCGGGATGCTTTTCGTCGCCGCTTTAGTGCCCGACATTCGCTCGACTATCCGGGCCGCCCTCTTACAAGACTTCCGGAACGTAATATCAACAGTTCACGGTGATATTACCGGCGACGGCCTTAATCTCATCGTCGCCAAGGTGCGCACGAGGGACTCACTTTTAATCGAAATTTACCATCCGCAGGAAGATGGAAGCCAAAAACTGCTCGCCAGGATTACGCTTCCAGACAAGAACGACGGCTTCTTCAATTTCAACGGTCAAGCGACGAATCTCGCGCTCGACGACATCGACGGCGACGGCTTCAAAGAGATTATCGTGCCGACCTTCGATCAAAACATGGTCGGCCAGCTGCACATTTACCGTTACGACGCGGCTTCAAACTCATTCTACAAAGCCGCGCTCTGAGTTTTCAGTTGGATTCTTGCTTCAGCTTCCGCTTGGTCCTCTTTTCGACTGGAGGCGCCTCAACCACTCCTTCGGGAATGGCCGTTCTTTTGCTCAGATCGCGCCATGACTTTCCTTCGCGCGCCCGACGGTTCAACTGATAATCCGCGACAGCTTTTTGGTGCTGACTGTAATCGCGCGAGAAGACATGCGTGCCGTCGTTACGGCTTACGAAAAAGAGATAATCCGTCTCCGCCGGGGCACCGGCGGCTTTCAACGCCTCGAAACCTGGATTCGCAATCGGACCCGGCGGCAGTCCGAAATGAAGATAGGTATTGTATTTACTGGGAAACCTCATATCGGCCCGGGTCAATGATCCATTCCACGACCCGCGTTCGTTCCAAATCGCGTAGATGATCGTCGGATCCGTCTGTAGACGCATGTTCTTGCGCAAGCGGTTATGAAAAACCGACGAGATAACGGGCCTTTCTTCGGGCGCGCCCGTCTCCTTTTCGATGATGCTTGCAAGAGTCACGATCTGATGAACCGTCAGACCGCCCAAACTCCATCCGGGGACCTGTTGGACGCGAGCGAAGTTTTCTTTAAACCGCTCGACCATATTTTTGATGAGCTCGCGCACCGTCGTATATTTCGTGACGTAGTACGTCTCAGGGAAGAGGTAGCCCTCGAGGCTTTCGAAATCATCGCCCAACAGTTCCTTGATGAACTGGCGATCCCTCGTCAATCGCAGGAATTCGTCCCGACTCGCGAGTTTCTGTCTTTCAACAATATCGGCGATCTCAAAGCGATTGAGACCCTCTGAAATCGTGATCGAGTAATGGACGCTTTTTCCCGACGACAAAATAGCGAGAACCTCATTCGGGAGAAGATCCTTGCGGACGGCGTATTCACCGACGCGGACACTCCTGGCGGCGCCTGTTAGGCGCCCGTAAATCTCGAGCACCTTCGCGCTCTTCACCAGGCCTTCTTTCTCCAACCGTCTCGCGACCGATTTGAACGTTTCAGCCGGCTTGACTTCGAAAATGATTTGTTCGTTCGAGTCGGAATTCGGTGTCAGCAAAAAGTAAGCGCCGCCCAACAGCGCCGCGCCCCCCGAAACCAACGCTACCAGTAAGATCGTGATGACAATACGAGTGAATCCGTTCACTGCCTTCTTTCTTTCCTATATCGCTCGTCAGAGCGGTTCGTAGTTGAGACCCGGCATTTGGTTTATCGGATCAAACGGCTTTAAGTCCTCGAGGCTCGCGACCGGCGTCGTGCAATAATAGACGGCGTAATGGGCCGTCGGGCGGTCGTTGCCGGATTTTCCAAGTCCGCCGAACGGAAGACGCGAACTCGCCCCGTTCGTCGTGCGGTTCCAGTTCACCATCCCCACTCGCGCGCGCAAGCGGGTTTCCTCATAAAGCTCCCGCTTCTGCGTGAAGATCGACGTCACCAACCCGAAGCCTGTCGAGTCGTTGATTTCCAGGGCCTCGTCGAAGTCATCAACCTGGTAGATGGCGACGTTGGGGCCGAAGATCTCGGACTTCTGGTAAACGGACGCGCGATTGAACTCCTTGACAAGACAAATGCTTGGCGTGACGTAGTAACCTTGGTGGCCGCCGATATCGAGCGCCTTCCCGCGCATTAAACGCTCGGCGCCTTCCCGTTGCGCGATCTCTTGGAAGCGCAAGTACTTCTCAACGGCGTCGGCATTGATCAACGGCCCCATGAACGGATTATCTTTCCAGTGACCGATCGAAAGCTTTTTAGCCGTATCGTAAAACTTGTCGATGAACTTCTGAGCAATGCTCTTGTGCAGGATAATCCGGCTCGTCGCCGAGCAACGTTGGCCGGCCGTCCAAAACGCGCCGATCGTGGATTCGTAAATAGCCTTATTCAGATCGGCATCGTCCCAAACGATCGTGGCGTTCTTTCCGCCCATTTCGAGCGCCAAAATCTTCCAGTGGTGTTCGAGCGTCGCCGATTTGATCTTCAAACCGGTGTCATAAGAGCCAGTGAAAAGGATGCCGTCGACGTTGTCGTCAGCGACAAGGCGCTTGCCGGTTTCACCCACTCCTTGAACGAGGTTAAAGACGCCTTTCGGGAATTCGGCCTTCTCGAACATCTGAGCCATGAGCTGGCCGACCGCCGGGGTCAACTCCGAAGGCTTGAAAACGACGGTGTTTCCGGTCGCCAACGCGGGAACGATGTGCCCGTTCGGAAGGTGCCCCGGAAAATTGAAAGGCCCGAGCACGGCCATCACTCCACGCGGACGGTGATAAATATAACCGTCGACACCGGGGAGCGCGTTCTCCACCCTCTCATCGCGCACGAGCTTCAAAGAGAAATCCAGCGTGATGTCGATCTTGTTGATCATCGCTTTGACTTCCGTCAGAGCCTCCCACGCCGGTTTACCCGTTTCGCGGGAGATCGCTTCCTGCAGCTCGGACGTGTGAGCGATATAAACTTCCTTGAGACGCTTTAAATATTCGTTACGTTTCTCCTGCGGCAACCTGGCCCATTGCAAGAAAGCGCGCTTTGCGGCCGCGCACGCCTCCTGAACGTGATCATAGCGGTACTCGACCACCATGATCTCGTCGCGCAAATCCGACGGCGAGATGTCCTTAAATTCGCCGTCCGCTCTGTCCGGACGAACAAATCTTCCATCAATGTAGTCGCCGAGGTAAGGAATCGGCATCAGGCCGCTTTGTTGAGCGCTCATTCCAATCATCCTTTCAATCGCCGGAACTCTCACGCCGGCGAGAAATACGCTTTTTCATCGGGTTCCGCATCGAGAAGCTTAAAGGCTTGCGGCGGAAGCACCAACTTGTCTCCTTGTTTATCAAAAGCCGTGTAAACGGCTCGGAACTCTCCGTCCCGTTTCAAGCCTACGAACGCGCGGTTTGTGAACTGACCCTTGTCGGCCGTCGCGAGTTGGGCCCACGAACCGTTTTTTATGACCGTGATGTCTTCGAGGTTCGCTCCGTAGTGCGGTCCTCCATCGAATGGGTCGACCTCGTTCAAATATTTGAAGCCGATCGACTCCAATAAGTGCTGCGCGGGCCGCGTTTCGTCGCCCACGCGTCCGATCACAAGGCGCGCGCGTGAATCCAAGAGACAAAGGTAAATGTCTTCTTCGGGGAAGAGGGACGAAATGAACTCTTTATTGCGCTGGCTGATCAAATCCGCCTCTTGGTACGGCAACCCCGTGAAGCGACGGCCGAGCGCCTCCCAGAACTCGCTCCGACCGCCCTCTCCAAGAGGAGGCGTCAGCTCGCAAAGTACCCGGCTTTCAAACTCGTGCGGGTACATTCCCATATACACGAACCGCACAAGGCTGATCTGCTTACCCAACTTTTCGGGACGCCGACGGTAGTTCCGGTCGATCAACAAGCCGCCGATTTCCGTCGGCCCATCCGTGTCCTCTTTCAACTGCAGGACCTGGTGAATGAAGCCGATCCCCAGATCCTCACTGAAGCGGTTCTTTTTCACGAGTTTGAAATAATAGTGCGGAACATCCTCGTTACCGTGCTTGGCGATGATCAAAGAACTGCCAACAACGGTCTCATGCTCCATATCTTCAATGACAAAAAGATATTCGGCCTCGCGCTTCGGCAGCTCGCCGGCGAACGAGGCGATACTTCTCTCGATCTTTTCGCTGAGAATTTTTTTGTCCGCGGGCAAATTCAATAGTGAGAACTGCCCCGCAAGATCCAAAAGTTCCCGCAAATCTTTCAGTTGAACGCTTCGAAGTAAGAAACTCATAAACAAGCTCTTTTCAGAACGCCGGTGTAAAAACGCACGGCCTCATTCAGTTCGCTGATACTCACATGCTCATTCGGCGCATGAGAGTTGCCGCCCCCTTGTCCTGGACCGATCACCACGCACGAAATTCCAAAACGACTGAAAACATTGGCTTCATTCGTGACCGCCAGAGTCCCGCAACGCGCGGACCGCCCCAGGCTCGTCAGCTCGTCTTGACAGATCTTCACCAAAGGCCCATCCGCTGCCGTACGGAACGGTTGCTTATAATCCGTGATCCGGAGAACCGCGCCCACCTGTTCGCACGCCTCCCGTATGATCGACATCCACTCTTCATAGACCTCGTTCGTTACGGTCGGCGGCAAGCGGCAGCAGCCGCTCATTTTGATGTGGTCCTCGTAGGTTCGAATCATCCCGATGTTGAGCGAAGGCAACGGCGGTTCAAATTCATAATCGGGATACGCCTCGAACCGCTTTTCAACCTCTCGAATCGCCTTGGTCACGCGCGTGATCTTAGAGGCCATCGAATCACGCAAATTTCCGACCATATCGATTTCCAGAACCGCATGGGCTGGCACTGTATTATAGCTGATTCCTCCTTCGATTTCCATGATCGCCAGACCTTCTGGAAGTTTGGTCAGGTAATCGAGAAGTTTTAAAATCGCGCTATCGCCCAGCTGCGGCGCAGAAGAATGGGCGGCTTTCCCTATGAAAACGCGACTCTGTGTCGTCGTGCCGTCGCCCAGATCATGCTGCGCGCGGAATTCCCTTTCCTCATCTGAAAACGGAATTTCTATCTCGACCCCCGCAAACCCCTTCGCAGCCCCGACAAGCGCGAGACCCGTCGGCTCACCCACGAGGGCCATTTGGGCCGAGATCATCTTTTTCCGAATCAGCTTGACCGCGCCTTGCATTCCCAGTTCTTCGCCGTAGGTTCCGACGAGAACGGGAGGAAGCTTCCACCGTTCGTTTTTAAGCGCGCCGATTGCCTTCAATTTGCACAAGAAATCGAGCTTCGCGCTCGCGGCTCCGAGGCCGTAAATCGTGTCGGTATAAATGCTGGCGTTAAAAGGATTGGCGCCCGTTTTCGTCCAGAGAGCGTAATTGCCCGGATCATGCGTGTCGAGGTGGGTCTGAAGCAAGAACTCCTCGCTCGGCCTCGTGTCCACGGGCCGGGCGATCACGTTCGCCTGGCTGAGTCCGTTATGCGTCTCATGTTGGATCTCAACATGAAGACCTTCAGCCCGGCACAACTCCGCCGCAAAACGCGCGATTTCCGCCGTGCCCGCGCTCGGCGACGAGTCGATCTCAATCATTTTGCGGCAAGCTTCTATGAAGTCCAGGCCCCACCCCACAAGTTTTGATTACGCGATTTCAAGAACCGACTTCTCGATGATCTTACCCGCGAGTTCGATATCTTGTGTGTCAATGACAGCGGGCAACAGGAAACGCAGGCGATACGGGTCGCGGCCGCATGAAAACGCGATCAAACCGTTTTTGAAGAGCGTGTACAGAAGCTTCGTCACCGTATCCTTGCCACCGTCAAGAGGAGTCACGGCGACCATCAGCCCCAAACCGCCCGCATCTTGCAACATACCCTTGCAGGTCGTCTCGTTGAGTCGGTTCAACATTCCGACGAACTCGCTGTGAATCTTTTGAATCCGCCCGTTGGGCCCCAGATATCCCTCTTCAGTGATCATCTTGAGAGCTTCAAGACCCGCCGCCATAGCCGACGATCCGCCGGAAAACGTTCCGGCGACGAGACCCGGCTGCGGATTGTACTCTTCGGTGTATAGCACGGCGCCTGTTTGGAGCGTTTTCGCGATCGTGCAAATGTCGACGTATTGTCCTATGTCTAAAGTCTCGAACGCGAAGAGTTCACCCGTGCGCATGAACGTTTGGATTTCGTCCACCCAAACCGCAATGCCGCGCTCCTTGCAAAACTCGAGCATCGGAACGAAATACTCACGGGGCGCGGTCCGATAGCCGCCCTCGCCCAACATGGGTTCGAAAACGAACGCGCAGATATTTTTCTCATGGTTCGCGACGTATTCCTTCAGTTTGCGGAGAGCCGCATCCGCGCTCTCGGGATGCCCCGGCTTGTACCAAGGAATACGCAGAACCTCGTCGTATCTCGGCAGGCCTTGACGGTAAGCGGGGTTGTCCGTCAGCTCCGCCATCATCGTCGAACGACCGGCGAACTGGTTTTCCATCCCGATGATGAGGCGCGCGGGCGAATGCTTTTGCCGGGCGATCTTGAGCGCGTTTTCGTTGGCCATCGTCCCGCACGTGGTGAGCCAGCAGTATTTCAAGCGGCTCTTGCGTGAAGCCAGTTCAACCAATTTTTTGCCAAGATCCGCGTATTCACGGTTCGGCTCGAGATTTCCTTGCATGACCACGTCCGAAAGCGCTCCACGCAAAGCGGCGGCCCGGATACGCGGATGGCTGTGTCCGAAAATATGAACGCCGATACCGTTAATCAAATCCAGCTTAACGCTGCCGTCTTCGAGCTCGACGTAGGGACCGCGGCCCGCGCCCGTGACTAAGAACGGATACATCAAGGGACGCCCTCGGTACTTGCCGACATCATCGAACGCTTTTTTCGCGTCTTCGATCAACGACTCGTGGGGAGGAACAACCGTCGTAATCCGGCTCTCAAGTTTACTCACTTCCTCGACGAGTTCGTTGATGAGAGATTGGATCTTGGGGGACTCGGCAATCACGTGACCGATGGGCTTGGCCATTTTAACTTCACCTCGTGGCATATGGATTCAAATCCAATTTAAGGCTCCCGATTTAGGGCCTCGTGAATCGCAATCTAACACTCGTCCGAAACGAGGGCAAAGACCAGGCGGACCGGTTTTTAAATCGGGTCATTGAGCATTTGCCGGACTCACCATAGAATTCATCTTATGCCTTTCAATGCGCTTTTTCGCCTTCTCACCACCGTCTGTACTGTTCTGTTCTTAATTGGATTTCAATTTGCTGCATCCGGTTCGGAAGCCAGCTTTCAGGCAGGGATTGCCTTCTTTCAGAAGGGTGAATTTAAGCAGGCGCACGCGTCATTTGCTGAAGCCTTAAAGAATGACCCCCAGAATCCAATTCTCCTTCACAATTTAGCCATGACCGTTCAAAACGAGGGCCAACTGGGCATGGCCCTTGCTCTCTGGCGCAAGGCATTAGCGATTCAACCGAGCTTTTCTCCCGCGAAAAGCGCCATCGCCTGGGCGGAGAGCCAGCTTGCACATAAAGAGATTCCGCATGACGTCACATTCTGGCAGTCCCTGCGGAAAAACTTGTTGATCGATTACACGTTGAACGAGTTTTTAGGCTTATCGGCGGTTTTGCTTTTGATGACCGGCTGGTTGACTCTGCGCTACCTGGGCCTTCGGCGAGACGCGCTTCTGCAGGAAAAACCGCTGCCGCCGTTTCCAACCGTCACATTGATCAGCGGCTTCCTTTTAATCGGTAGCCTCAGTTTAACGGCGGCCAAAGCCTATGACCTCACGATCCTTCGCGGCACGATTGTCGTTGAAAAAACCGCAGCCCGTTCGGCGGCGGATGAATCCGCGACGCCCCTTTTCGATCTTTACGAAGGTCTGGAAGTCGTTGTGAGACAAACCGCCGGAGATTGGGTACAAGTAACTTATCAAGATTCGTCGACCGGGTGGATACCGCGGTCAGCGCTATTTACGACGGAAGATAAGGCGACTCCATGAATTACCTTTGGGAAAACATTTTCCGTAGGCCGAAAAAAGAAGACGATATCCAGTCCGCTCTGGCGGCGAACATGCTTTTCCAGGATCTTTCGAAATCCGAACTCAAACTCGTGGAAGACATTGTTCACGTCAGACGCTACCACGCGGGCGAGTCGGTCTTCCGTCAAGGTGAGATCGGCGTCGGGATGTACATCGTCGTGAAAGGCAAAGTCGAAATCTTCGTTCACGACTTCGCGAGCCCGTTCGAGGAAGCGCGCGAAATTTTTGTCACCCAACTGGTGGAAGGCGATTTCTTTGGGGAGCTGGCACTGGTCGAAGAAAACAGCCGCAGGACCGCGACCGCCGTTTGCCGCGACGACAGCGTCCTGATCGGCTTTTTCGTCCCCGATCTCGACGAGATCATCAAACGCAACCCCTCCGCGGGCATTAAGATTCTGCGGCGGCTTGCCGAAGTTTTAGGTCGACGTTTAAAGGAAACGACGGATAAAGTCACAGACCTTCGTCGGGCTCTCAGAGAACTGAGAGAGCCGCCGCAGGCTGAAAGCAAGTCATCATGAACGACAGCCGGTTACAAGCCCTTCTCCGCCGCGAACTCATACTCAAACTCGGCGTTATCGTCGTTTTGCTCGCCACGGCGTTAACGGTCCTTTTGACCGTCAATAACCTCTTGGTCTCGTTTGTCCTCGCGTTCGTGACGAATTACCTTCTATCGCCCATTGTCGATTTTCTCGAGCGGAGAGGGCTGTCGCGCCGATCGGCCATCTTGATCCCGTTCGTCGCGACCGGTGTTCTGATCTGCCTTGCCGCTTATTCAGTCGTACCCCTTATCGCGCGCCAAGCGAGCGCTCTCGAAGCGAAGCTGCCGAAGTACCAAAACGATCTTCTCAATCTGATTGCGGCCAGTGAACAACACCTGCAGAAACTTTTCCAGATCCGCATGACGGATTTCAGCGAAACTATTCATGATTGGATCATCAGCCAAACGGCGACCCTTTCGACTCAGATCCCCTCCTTGGTTTCAGGTTCTCTCACTGTCCTGATTCTGACCCCACTTTTAGCACTTTTCATGCTTCAAGAAGGTCGAACGGTTTCACGGAAGTTTCTCGAAATGGTCCCGAACTCGCTCTTCGAGACCACATTGAAGCTGCATTACCAGCTTAACGAACAGATGGGAGGGTTCATTCGCGCGCGCTTCATCGAAGCGGCGATCGTCGGAATCGTCGTATGGCTCGGCTTACAAATCATCGGCATCCCGTTCGCGACGCTCTTGGCCTTGTTCGCGGCCATTACGAACCTCATTCCTTATATCGGCCCCTTCATCGGCGCCGTACCCGCTCTATTCATCGTCCTTTTTTCCGATGATCCGGCCATAGCGGAGTCTCTGAATTGGAATCTTTTCTGGGTAACGACGATTTATTTCATCGCGCAGTTGATCGACATTGTCTTCATCATTCCCTTGGTCGTCGCCAGGCTCGTCAATTTACATCCCGCGACAGTTATCATTCTCATCATTATCGGCGCCCAGGTGATGGGTATTCTCGGCATGGTAATCTCGATCCCGGTCGCCATCGCTATCAAGCTGATATTTAAGGCTTTTTACGAACACATCTTGGAATCGCCACGCTAACCGGATTTCGAGGCTGACATTGACTTTGCGCGGCTTTGGTCAGTAGACTGCTGGCATGGCATTTTTCCGTCTGAACGGGCTTTTACTGCTGGTTTTCGCGCTTTTGGTCGGCTGCTCGTCGACGCCCAAATACGACACCTCGACACCTGAAGGCGCGTTCAAACAGGCGGAAGAATTCGAGAAAGACGAGCTCTACGAAGAGGCGATCGCCAAGTTCTCGGACGTTAAAAACAAATTTCCCTATAGCAAGCTTGCGACCGAAGCGGAGCTGCGGATCGCGGACATTCACTACAAGCGCGAGGCTTACATCGAAGCACAAAGCGCCTATCAGCTCTTTAAAGAATTCCATCCCAGGCATCCGAAATCGGACTACGTCACATTCCGCTTGGCGATGAGCTATTTCAATCAGCTCCCTAGCACGATCGACCGCGATCTCAGCCTCGCCGAAAAGGCGATTCTTTACTTCGACGAAGTCCTCTCCTCGTACCCGAATTCCGAGTACGCGGCTGAAGCCCGCGAAAAAAGACTCAAAGCGTTGCGGATGCTCGCGGAAAAAGAAATGTACATTGCTGACTTTTACGCGAAGAGAAAGCTGTACGACAGCGCCTTGGGCCGCTATGAGGCCGTCTTGAAAAACTATCCGAATTTAGGCCTCGACGCGGCGGCCTTGTATGGCGCCGCCGTGAGTGCTATTCGTTCCGGCGAGCGCGAACGGGGTCAGCAACACCTGAAGAACTTGTACACCCTCTATCCTGACAGTGACGAAGCACGGCGGGCTAAAAGTGAGCTTGAGTAGCATGGATCACGAAGACGCAAAGGAACTTCTTGAAACTGCGCGCGAGCATTTCCGCGAAGGCAATTACCGCATTGCTGAGCCCCTTTTGCAACAGCTCCTCGCCTCGAACGTGAAAAACCCTGAGGTTTTTCACATGATGGCGACCATCTACTACGACAAAGGCAAGTTCAACAAGGCGATCAAAACGTTCCGGCGTGCCCTGGAGATCGACCCGACGTACACCGATTCGAGCGTCGGCCTTTCGATCATTTTGAACGATCTCGGCCGTTACGAGGAAGGAAGGAAAGTCTTCGAAGACGCACAAAAAGCGTTGGCGCAAAAATCTCAAACAGCCGACGCCCAGCTGCAGGAAAAACTCGCCAGCAAGCATGACGAACTCGGCGAGCTTTATTTCCAAAACAAACGGTACGGCGAAGCGCTCGAGCAATTCGCGAAGGCTCTTTCCCTTTCGACTCGCAAGGCCGAGCTGAAAATGAAAGCCATCGAATGTTTCATTCAAACCGGAAATATCTCGCGGGCGATCCGCGAATTGCAGATCCTCGTTCAGGAATACCCTCAGTTCGTGCCGGCGCGTTTGAAGCTCGGACTGCTCTATTACAACACGAAACGGACGGTGGAAGCCGTCGAACAATGGGAAAGCGTTCTTTTGCGCGATCCGGAGCACCCCATCGCGCTTAAGTACCTGCAAATGGCGCAAGAATCCGGTTCGGCGCTCCTCACCTAAAAGACAGCAACAAGGATGGTTCAAATGGCCCGGTTCAAGGATGACATGATCGCGTTTCTTACGCACGACGAAATCCAGGAAATCGTCGCGCGACTCGCGAAAGAGATCGAAATCGACTATCACGATAAGGAAATCATTCACATCTGCCCGCTGAAAGGTTCATGCATCTTCCTTGCGGACCTCATGCGGAAAATCAATCTCAAACAGCAAGTGGACTTCGTCCAGGCGAGCGCCATTGAAAAGCACGGAGCTATCCGTTTGCACAAAGACATCAGCGTCAATATCACGGGCAAACACGTTTTGATCGTCGAGGAAATCATCGATACAGCTCGGACGCTGAACTTCCTGAGACAGCGGTTGTTAGCCGCCTCGCCCGCGTCCTTGAAGATCGTGACATTGCTTGACAAGCCCGCTCGTCGCGAACTGCCCATCAAGCCGGATTATGTGGGAATGACGATTGAAGACCGCTATATGGTCGGTTACGGCATGGATTCGGAAGAAATCGGCCGCAACTACAAAGACATCTATTATTTCACTCAATGATGAATCCGCCCCGCGCAAGACGGAGCGGAAAGAGCGTCAATAGGCTTCTTCAAAAAGACCGATGATCTGACCCGATCCGGCTCTTCTGACGGATCCCTTCACCTGCTCCAAGGTCACCCGGAAATGCGCGAGATCAACATTGATCTTGCGGATTTTACCCTCATCGTCGCGCACATACTTCTGGAAGCTTCCAAGATTCTGAACGCGTTCGAGCGCGAAGTTATGCTCGACGCCCGCGTACTCCCCGACTCCGGGGATCGTGAAATACAGCCGGTTTTTGTACAGAAGAACGTTCTTGATGCGGTTATCACCTCTGTCCGAACGCTGCGTGATGCCCGAATTATTGAAGTTGGTCACGCGGATCGAAACCTTCCCGTTCGGTCCGTATTCAAATATGAACCCGTCCGCATTCATCGGAATCGAATTTTCAACGCCCAACTCTTTCGCAATCAAGAGTTGCGCTTCTTTCACCGGATTGCCGTCGTCGTTGATGGACATGAGAAATTGATTCACTTCCATGTCCAACTGAACGCGCATGGCCTGATTCGCCCGGCACTCCTGAAAAGCCGCATAGAGTTCGTACCCCGGCTCTCCGGGAACCGCCTCGGGAACCGGCACCCAACGGTCATCCGGAAAAATCACTTCATCGAGCGCGGTGAGTTCATCTTCCGTCAAGCCCATCAGGAATTTCTCGCTGCGGCAGCTTCGTTCCGCATCCTCAAGGCTGATAAACTCGTACCACAAGCGAAGAATTTCGATCCGTTTGGCAAGAACGTTCATTACGACCGCACCGGTCATGTCGGCGCTCGCCTTATTGATTAAGCCGACCTTCAGCTCGTAGTCCTTCTCTTTCCAACTGATCGGCCAAAGGAACGCGGATGCGAGTTCCGAACGCACACGCCCTTGGTTAACCCGGAAGCCGAAAAGGCTCACGTCGGTATCCGTATTCGGCGGGTTATTCGGAACAGAACCTTGCTGCACCGAACAGCCGACAGCCAGAAAGACCGCCAAAACGAGTGTCAGCAAAAACGCTTTCTTCATTTCCTATCCCCTCAGAAATAAGCGGCCAATTCGAACACTGCCATAGTTGTCTTAGTCACGTTACGTCCGTCGATCATGCTCGAGAGCGCGAACGAGATGTCCCCGGGAACCGGGAACTTCCCCGCCCGATAAAGCGGGATCGTCGAAAGCGAGAGCGAGCCCAGAACCGACTGCATGTTCTGCCAGGTGTCCTCCTCGAGATAACGATATCGATGCGCCGAATAGCGGCCACCCTTATAGCTGTCTTCATCCTTGTACGCGAGCGTATAACCGAGGCTGCCCGTGAGCGTTTCCGTGAAACGGTATTTCGTCCCGGCACTAACGGACATGATGTCGCCGAGTTTTCGGTTCACGTTCCAGTCGATGTCGGGCGAAATCGACTCATCACTCTTGACAGGGATGCGATACGCCCGCTCGCTTGCCCACTGATAGGTGTACCCGGCGGAGCCCACGAATGAGAGTTTGTTGGTGGAATCAAATTCCAAAACACCCGTCAGACCTGTCTGCCAAACACCGCTACCAGGCGCCAAATCCACGACTTTATCCAAATCCGGCTCGCGCCCGGTCGGAATGACGACCTTCGGAGAAACGGCGAACGCGAACCGGTCGTCTTTGTATGCGAGGATTTTCAACGCAACCGTCAAGTCACCCATCTCGGTCTGTTCTTCGCCTCGAAGGGGTTTGTATCCGTATGTGGCGATTTTCGTTTCGACAACGTTGTAAAGATCCTTCGCGTAGGACTCGAGCAATCCGCCGTTTCCGCTCATTTTCAAAGCGTCAAACTGCGCTTGCCCCTTTTGCGAAACCGACCAACCCGTTGCGACGTGGGTGCGCGAGTAGATGATCGGCACTCCGACGCCCAAGGTAATCCTGTCCGTGATTCCATATGCGAAGACAGGAACAGTCGAGGTGACGCGAGCGTTTACAAGCCCGTGGGAATCACCGACCGCATCATTCAAATCAAGTCCCTGCGACTTCAAACCGCCGCGCAGGAAGCCCCGCTCCCTCTCATCCGATCTTGAGTCGATCAAATCATTCCACGTGACCGGTCGGTTAAAGTCATGAGCCAGTGGAACAATGGCGCCGTTCGCCTCGAACTTGTCCGTGGCATGCGCGGTAAACCCCGAAATGCGGAAATTCCGGATGCCTTTCGGCAATACCGCCGTGGACTCGAGGCTGAAAGGAGCCACCAAGCCAGCGGCGTTCGCGGGAGCCGCGGCCCAACCGATCACGACCGGGAGCGCCGCCTTCAGTAGTGTCCGAAATGCTTTCATCCGTCACCTCGTCAAACAGACAAAATCACCAGCTGTTCAACAACTCACGAGCGGTGCGCTGAGCCTCTTCGAACTCCACTGCACCATTGGGATCCATTTTCCCGGGCTCGGCCTTCAGAAGATCCTCGTAATTCACGTCGATAAGTTCTTCGAGAATTCGGATGGCCTTATCCTCGTCACCTTTCTGATAGAGAAGCTCGGCATAGAAGATGTTGTTATAAGGATGTCGGCTGATTGAATAGCCCTTCGCTTTGGTTTTTGAAAACGCCGTAGAGAGATAGCGTTCGGCTTTCGCCATATCGCCACCCATGAGAGCCGGGATTTTGAAGTAGCCGCGCCCGAGAATGCGGTACGCCCCATAGTCCCGGATTTCCACGAAACCTATCAGCTCGATGATTTCCATGTTCCGGCGAAGTTCCGGCCACTTGCTCAGGCTTTGCAGCACGCCGTAAGCCTGGCCCCAAGCGCCGAGGTTCGCCCCGCGCTGGTAAATAGCCTCAGCCAGCTCCTTCCGTTGTTCTTCCGCCAGGCTTACGTTCAGCTTCTTAATATCGTCGTTCGAAATCTTCGTAATGTCTGCGATACCCAGTAACTTCACGGCCTGATCCGCGGCCTTCACTCCGGCGTCGTGAGCGGCCACCTTTTGTTTGTCGTCAGCAACAGCGGAGCCCACGAAATAAAGCGCTTCGGCACGAGCCGCCCAATACTGCGCCTTTTCTTTTGCATCAATGGCTTCGATCGCTGCTTTTTCATAGAGGTCGGCTGCTTCTTTCGCCCGACGGATTCCCGCCTCAGTGAAATCACGCTGGTTGAACAAAACCTTCGCTTCTTCAGCATACTTGGACGGCTCAGCTAGAGCGATCGACGCGCAGAACGCAAGCGCCAAAACCGGGAAACGCGAAAGAACCTTCATCCCTCACCCCTCCTAAACAGTAACCGGATAACAAGACTGTCGAGCGTTGGTACCAACGTGGATTTTAAAAGGCAATTCAGGAGAGGATTTATGGGAGACTTTTTAAACGCGCTCCGGCGCGGAGCCACCGGTGGCGATCATTAAAACAGGTTTACGTCAGAAATGGGGCTTTTTGACCACCCCGCCCGGGGATTTGTTTCAAGGCTTCAAAACATTGATGATGAAAAAAAGAACTACGGAACCAAGGAACAAAAAGAACACCGGATTCGCGACCATCATAGCTGCCACCGACAAGTTGAGTTTAGGCCAACGCTAAATGATTAGCCCTCCCCCAAAGATGTTGTCAATGGACCGCTCATTCCGTTTCCACGATTTCGCCGATGAGATCGTAATCCATGCTGTCGGTGATAAGAACCGGAACGATCTCTCCGACTTCCGCGTGCCCGTCATTGATCAGAACCACGCCGTCGATGTCGGGCGCCTGTTGCGCCATACGGCCTTGCAGAAGAAGATCGGTTTCCTCGCTGTATCCCTCGACAAGAACCGAAACGACTTTGCCGATGAAAGCACGATGCTTCTCGCGGCTGATTTCCATCTGCAGCTCCATCAATCGGTCATGACGGCGCTGTTTCGTCTCTTCGTCGATTTGATCGGGCATGCGGCCGCCGGGCGTATTCTCCTCCGGCGAGTACTTGAAGCAACCAACACGGTCAAAACGCTGTTCTTTGACGAACTCAAGAAGTTCTTGGAACTCTTCCTCCGTTTCGCCGGGGAATCCGACGATGAATTGCGTGCGGATGACGGCGTCGGGGATTTCAGAGCGGATCTTTTCGAGCCGTTCGACGATCTCCTCCCGGGTCATGTGACGGTTCATCCGCTTCAGGACATTGTTGTTGATGTGCTGAAGCGGCATATCGAAGTATTTAACCAGGTTCGGACGGGTCTTGATCAGCTGGATCATTTCGTCGGTGATCCCGTCCGGATAGAGATAAAGGACCCGAATCCAATCCAACCCCTTGATGTCCGCCAGGGCTTCAAGCAGGCGGGTCGGCGTTTCAATGGCATTGGGATCTTTGCGACGCAGATCCCAACCGTAATCCGTGAAATCGTGTGAGACGATATTGATTTCCCGGACGCCCCCGGCCACCAACAGCTTGGCTTCGTTCACAATCGCGCTCAAGCGCCGAGATTGGAGGTTCCCGCGAATCTTCGGAATCGCGCAAAACGCGCAGCGCTTTAAACACCCTTCTGAAATCTTAAGGTAAGCACGGTAACCGGGCTGCGAATTCACCCGCGGCGTATCTTCTTCTTGTAGGTAGGTCGGCAGATTGAAGAACCGCTTATTGGGATCGCCGGCCTCGTGATCCTTCAGGATCTGCGCGATATTCTGGAACTCGCCCGAGCCGACAAACAGATCCGCTTCAGGCAACCCCTCAACGAGCTCGTCTTTGTATCTTTGAGTCAAACAGCCGGCCACCACGAGCTGCTTCAACTTTCCGGTCTTTTTTAGCTCGGCCATTTCGAGGATTTTCGAGATCGATTCCCGTTTGGCGTCCTCAATAAAGCCGCACGTGTTCACAATGACCGTGTCGGCTTCGGTGGAATCCTCGGTCACGGCGTAACCCTCTTTCAGGAGGTGGCCCAACATGATCTCACTATCGACCAGGTTTTTCGGGCAGCCGAGACTAATAAAATGAACCTTTTTGCCGGCCGCTGAACGCGCGTGGGCGATCGCCTGGGTCGTCGAAATAATCGGGAATTCGTTTCTTGAGCCGTGCTTGTTTTCTTGCATGGTTATGACCGCATGTTGGTGAATTGAAGGGGCAAGCCGAAATTCTGCCTGCGGCAATGGGCAATCGTGCTTTGGAGTTCATCGATGCTCTTCGACGTCACCCGAATCTGATCGTCCATTATCTGCGCCTGAACTTTCAGCTTGGAGTCTTTAATGCTCTTTATAATTTCCTTCGCCTTCTCCCGATCTATTCCCTGAATGATCTTGCCGACCTGTTTAAGCATCATCCCGCCGATCGGCTCAGGCTTCTCAAATTTCACGGCTGAGATGTCCACGCCCCTTTTATGCAGTTTGGACTGAAGAATGTCGCGAACGGCGTTGATCTTCATCTCGTCATTCGCCTTCAGGGTGATCGTGTCTTTCTCCCAAATGATCTCGCAATTGTGCCCGCGGAGGTCGTAGCGGTTTCCGATCTCCTTTCGCGCCTGGTTGATGGCGTTATCGACCTCGTGGATGTTGATCTGGGAAACGATATCAAATGACGGCATGACCGCTCTCCGTTCAACTCACAACGAAATGATGTCGGCATCGGCCGGCGGAGTGTATTCAAACTTCTTGCTATCGATGGAGCTTTCCTTCTTAAAGTCGCTGAAGGCCATCTCCACCTCATTTCCCTTGGCGTCCCAGTACTTAAGGAACGTCAGCTTCGTTCCATCGGCCGAAACCTTGATCTGGGCCCTTTTAAAATCAACTTGATCTTCTTTCGGAGACAAAAAGAACAATACCTCGCCGTCCTTTTGCTTCTCGGCGCCGGACGCGATAAAAAACTTCTGGAAGCCGCCCTGACTCAAAAGCACCAGAAGGCTCTGAGAGCGCCCCGTCTTCGAATTTACGTCGGCGCGAATCACCTGCACTCTTCCGCCGAAGTCAGCGTCCGGATAAGTGACAGCCCACAAATTCTTTTTGTTTATGACCAAAAGGCTTTTTTGGTCGCCGTCAAGTTCCATGCGTAGGCGGCCCTTCGAAACCAAAAGAGTGCCACTTGTGGTTCTTTCAATTCCCAAATCCGGAACTTT
Organism: uncultured Bdellovibrionales bacterium; assembly: GCA_937927435.1. Classification (GTDB taxonomy): domain Bacteria; phylum Bdellovibrionota; class Bdellovibrionia; order Bdellovibrionales; family JAMPXM01; genus CALBDW01. The sequence continues at coordinate 2,053 of CALBDW010000165.1, read as the reverse complement.
GGTTGTCCGCGCGACCTTCATCGACATCGACTGGGACCTGTACGTCTCGTCGAGCTTCGACAAAAGCTTGAGATCGGCGGGCGCAAGCGCAGATGTCGGAACCGCCTTATCTTTCTGGCCTGTCGCGCCCGCGGAGTACGCGAGCGAAACGATCGACATGAACAGGCAAGACAGGATCGCCAGCCGGAGCGAAGACTTCAAAATATAATTCATTGCCACCTTAAACTTCTTGGGCAGCCCTGCGATACGGGCGCGGATTAAGTGAAGTCGCACCTTATCAAAGCCGCGATTTCCCTGCAAGTTTGGGCCTTGAAGCCAAGGTCCAAACCTCAAACGAAGGAGGCTCTCCCGCGGCCATAAAAGCCGCCAAAGCCGTCGCCCCCGATGTAATCACGTCGTCGACAAAAATCCAGGTAACGGCTTCATCGCTAAGCCATGAAATCTTTTCCCGATCCAAGGGGATAAAACGGTGTCGAGAGCGGTCAAACAGCGTTTTCGTTTTCTGGCCTCCGCCCTCGCGCTGGCTGGCGATCAGCCCGCAAATCAGCGCCCGATCAGGCCAAAACGAAGCGAAAAGCCGCGCCAGCAGCCAGGCATGTTCCCGAGCGCCGACCCGGGCGGAACGGGGAAAAAGAAAAATAGGGCGCCTGAGCAAGTTCGGCGAACGCTCGTTCACAAGTACTTCAGCTGCAAGCGCTGCGAATGAGAAAGCGAATCCGCCTTTAAAGGAGTGGAGCACGGGCTTCAACAAAGCGTCATTCTCGTTATCCCACGTCCACAACGAATACACGGGAAACGGATAACCTTCCCGGCGAAGTTCGTTGCCCCGATTCGCGACCGCCAAGAGCCGCCCTCGACAATGCCCGCACAGCAAATCGATGGGCGGTCGGATGGTACGACAGACGGCGCACGCCCGAAGCCAACGGAAGAATTGATCCAAACAGCGACGCCGTTGGAAATGGAGTTCGTCCGGATGCGGAACCCAAGGAATGGATCCGGACATGAGATCTTCTGAAATGCCGATTGAACCCATGCCTTCGGATAAGAGCAAATGACGGTCCGCTCACTCGTTGTGATACGGGAGATTCTTCCAAATGGTTAACGCTCGATAAGTTTGCTCAAGTACCACGGCCTGGGCGACGAGGTGATTCATGGTGAGTTTCGAGAGCGACCAAACCCAATCGGCCCGACGCCTGACCTCGTCGCCGAAGCCGAAGGCACCGCCGACAACGATAACAACGCGCGGTTTTCCGCGCTCAAACGCCCTCACGAGTTTTCGGCTGAACGCAAGCGAAGAAAGCTCCTCTCCGCGCTCATCGCAAACGATTACGACATCATCCTTTTTCAACGCCTTCAGGATTTCAGCCGTTTCTTCCAGAAGCTTCTGGTCGGACGATTCGCGCCCTTGCCGGGAAGGTTTGAGACGGACGATTTCAACCGGAAGGAAATAGCCGATCTTTTTCTCGTACTCCCCGTAGAGCTCCTCGAGCCATTCAGTTTTTCGACCGCCGCGACCGACAAAAATAAATGCGAGTTTCATCCAACCTTTACGCCTCGTCCGTCGATGGTGCTTCTTCGCGCACTTCCATATCGAGGCCCTCTTTCCAGAGTTCTTCGAGACGGTACTCCTGACGGACGAAGTCGTAGAAGATATGGACGATGAGGGAGCCGTAATCCAACACCACCCAGCGCCCTTCGTTCATCCCCTCGACACTCTGGGGTAAGACATTGAACTCATCCTTCACCGCCCGGGACACAGCCTCCGCGAGCGCGGACGCATGGCGCGTGCTCGTACCCGATGCGATGAGCGTGAATTCGCTGACCGCTTCGATTCCGCGCAAGTCGAAAGCCCGAACATTGATGCCCTTCTTGGCAAAGAGCGCTTGGGCACAGAATCTAGTAAACGCCTCGTAATCGCCGATTCGCGGTCCCAAGGGCCCGTAAAGGCCATGCTGGCGAATATACTCTTCCACCGGGATCGTAATATGACGATCGACGCTTCTACCCGTCCGTAAACGTTTGCGGACATCCGTCGCCGAGACGTCAACATCTT
>CALBDW010000164.1 GCA_937927435.1 uncultured Bdellovibrionales bacterium | reverse complement strand
TGGCCCGCTATTTGACTGGCCCGCTATTTGACTGGCCCGCTATTTGAAACAATCGCTGCGTATGAAGGAATTAAGGTCGGAGGGCGCTGTTTATAAAATCGATCGATTCAGTGGGCAGGGAAAAACCGCGCGAGTTTATCGCGCTATCCGGCAAGACAGTAAAGGACTGTCTCACCAGGTCGTGGCTCTCAAAATTCTAAAAAATGAGTCCGCAATCCCGTGGTTGAGACGCGAGTTTGAAGCCTTAGCGCGGGTTGATTCGCCTCATTGTGTTCGGGTTCTGGGGTGGGAAAACCTCAGTGAAGGCTCCGCTCTGGTTTTGGAATGGGTTGAGGGAGTGACCCTTTTCGAGTTGGCGCGGGACTGGCGTCTCGACTCCGATCTAATTGACGAGGTGGTCGCCCAGGTTCAGGAAGGGCTGCGAGCTCTTGGTCGTTGTGGGATCCATCATGGTGATTTAAGTCCAGTTAACATCTTAATCGATACCACCGGCACTGTTCGGCTCGTCGATTTTGGAGCTCTTCCGCCGGAGTCCGGAGTTGTTCATGGGACGCCTCAGTATGTCGCCCCCGAAGTTTGGATGGGCTCGAAGCCGGATGGGAGAGCGGATCTTTTTTCGCTCGGACTTATCGAGCACGATCTTCGAACCTCTTTTGAAAGGTGGCGCTGTTACTGTGCCACCGACTCCATGGACAAAATTCGTGAGCAAATTTTTGAGCTTGCTCACTCTCTTGATTCCTCGCTCACGCGTTTGGATCCGGATGCGCGTGAAATGCTTCCCCTGGTCCCGAGACGAGAACGGCAGTTGCGCCTGGCGTTGGGCGTCAAAAGGGCAATGGAGTTCAAGAATGCGGAGATGATTCGGACTCAGGTTTTGACGAGCCAGACGGATTTCGCTCATTGGGCTCGTCGGGTATCAGCTGCGGTCCTTATATTAATGACAATCGCCGTTACCGCTGTGGCGCCTGTGCGCGCGCAAGCTCCGATCGACTCCGCTACAACACCGGGGCTGATGGAGGAACCGGCGTGCTTACGCGTGCGGTCGCTGCGCTGGGTGCGAATTTTTCTCGATCACCAAGAGTTGGGATACGCACCGATTTTGTTGAAGAATCTCAAGCCCGGGCGGCGCGAACTCGAGTGGCGAACCCAAGTGTCTTCGGGGCGCATGACGATTGTCTTGCACCCCGGGCGTTGTCTTCAGCTCGCCGATCGCGATTTTCACCGTTCTCCACAAATTCATACACAGAGAAACATTGAATGATCTCCCGGCCGTACGATAGAGTCGGAGCGGACGTTTCCGAATAAAACAACGTTCCGGGAGATCCCATGTCGAAGAGTCGTGACCGACATTCCAGTTCTCGTTCCCTCGATCCAAAGCTAACTCAGCTGGAAGCGTTGGTCGATGAATTGATTAAAGATTCCCCAAGAGAGGAAGTCGTTCGTGTGGGAATGGAAGCTATCGGCCTGGTTTATACGCCGGACCCGATCGCCTGTATGACCACCGTATTAACGGCACTTGACGATATTCGCGCCTCTCGACGCGCGGGCAGGAAGATGGAGAAAGAGTTATGAAGGTCGACTGGAATCGTCATCAGTTTGGATTTGAAACGCGCGCGATTCACGCGGGTCAGCAGCCTGATCCCACCACTGGCGCGATCATGACGCCGATCTATTTGTCATCGACTTATGTTCAAGAGTCGCCGGGCTTACACAAAGGTTATGAGTACAGCCGCACGAGCAACCCGACACGCAAGGCTTTTGAGGATTGTCTGGCGAATCTCGAGAGCGGCCGTTACGGCTTTGCATTCGCGTCGGGTTGCGCGGCTTCGACGACGGTTTTGCATCTTCTGAAAGCCGGCGATCATGTGATCGCATGTGATGATATGTACGGCGGCACATTCCGTTTGATGGATAAGGTGATCCGCCACAACGGGATTGAATTTTCATTTGTCGATCTCACCAACCCTGAGAATTTCGCCAAGGCCGTCCGTCCAAACACCAAGATGGTTTGGATCGAAACTCCAACCAATCCGACTTTGAAGATTATTGATATCCGCAAAATTTCGGCGGCAGGCCGGGAGCGCGGGATCATTTCAGTCGTCGACAATACGTTTATGAGCCCCTACTTCCAAAGACCGTTGGAGTTGGGCGCGGATATCGTTCTGCATTCCACGACGAAGTATATTAACGGACACAGCGATATCGTCGGTGGGGCTTTGGTGACTTCCGACGACGAAATCGCCAAGAAACTTGCCTTCCTGTCTAACTCGATGGGTGGAATTTGCTCCGCGTTCGACGCTTTCATGTCGCTTCGGAGTTTGAAAACCCTCGCGCTCCGTATGCGGCAACATGAGGCCAATGCCCGGGAAATCGCGGAGTTTCTGACGAAACACCCGAAAATCGAGCGCGTGATTTATCCAGGATTGCCGTCGCATCCGCAGCATGCTCTGGCGAAAGAACAGATGCATGGGTTTGGTGGAATGATCACCTTCTATTTGAAAGGAGGTCTTTCGTCAGCGCGGGCTTTCCTGGAAAGCGTGAAGGTCTTTTCCCTTGCCGAAAGTTTGGGAGGGGTTGAGTCTTTGATCGAACATCCGGCCATCATGACACACGCCAGTGTTCCGCCCGAAACCCGTAAAGCGTTGGGGATTGACGACTCCATGGTGCGGCTCAGCGTCGGAGTGGAGAACGTTGCGGATTTATTGCGCGATTTGACTCAAGCCTTGGATCGGGCGTAACCCTTTTGAGGGGATAAACGGCGCTTTCGAAAAGCGAAAGCGCCTTTTCCTTTGACAATGAAGGCCACGAAAGAGTACCTATGGGGCCTTCTCGTCCATTTTTGCCATTGGTCATGGTCAGGTAGCTCAGTCGGTAGAGCAATGGACTGAAAATCCATGTGTCGGCGGTTCGATTCCGTCCC
>CALBDW010000163.1 GCA_937927435.1 uncultured Bdellovibrionales bacterium | reverse complement strand
TGTTTATTTAGTTTTTTATCTTCCGCGGTCTTCAACTTCTTTAATTCACGAAGTTGAAAATCGCTTCAAGAGACCGTCGAGAGTTTCGTTCCTGTCACACCTTGAATGACAGTTTCTGACAGTCCCCTTCGCGAACGCAGTCGGTACAGGCGTTCTTATATACGTCTGTTCAAGAGGCTTCAATATCTATGTCGATTTGGTGAACCTCTCTTAGGGATCGCACGGCGAAAGGATTCGAAGGCTTTTGAGGGATTTTGTAAAAATTGTTTAGTTTTGTTAACAAACAAAAAATGCTTCGCCAGATGCCCCGGAAGCAATATGTACTTACTAGCTTCGTACGAGGAGGCAGAAATGCAGGGACAGTCAGGAACGGATGTCGGCGGTTACGGCTTAGAAGTGAGACCCGATCCGGATCTGCAAGATCTTATTCCGTCGTTCATGGAGAACCGTCGAAACGAACTCGCCGATATGGAGCGTGCGATTGAAAACAAAGATTACGAAACCCTGCGCAGGCACGCGCACACTTGGAAAGGGATTTGTCGGCCTTACGGTTTCCTTCAGTTGGAGGTCTTGAGTCGGAGCCTTGAGGAAGCTGCGGAGCGGGAAGACGAAACGGAAACACGAGCGTTGATCGCCGCCATCCGCGATCACCTCGATAGAGTGAAAATTATTTACGATCAATGACCCTGTTCAATCGGGATCGACGTCGAAAAAGATCATTCCCCGCCGAATGGCTTCCGCCTTGTCAAATGGAAGCCGGGTCTTTTGGTTGAAAAAAGCGCCGTAAAGGTTGGCGCCGGTGAGCGAGGCTTCTGAAAGGTTGCAAGACCTCAAATCGGCGCCGCGGAGATCGGCTCGGTTGAGCTTCGCCTTGTCAAGGCGCGCTTCGGATAGATTCGCTTTCGTCAAGATCGTGCCCCTTAAATCCGCCGTTCTTAGGTCGGCCCCATGGAGATCGGCTCTGGTCAGATTCGGCCGTGGAAATTCCTCCTCGTCGGTCGGCGCTTTCGTGTTCGGTTTGACGTCTTCTTTCACAGGATGGGTCAGTGATTCAATGGCGCTAAGTGCCGCCTCGTCCCAGTTTTCCCCGCTGGCGTCCTGAATGACTTCCTCAAGCCGGGGCGCCGATTCCTTCGCGGTCGGGTGTTTGGCTTTCGAGTGCGCGAGAATGGAGCCATTGCGTCTCATGAATCTGACCTCTTGGTACTCGTTCGGGCGCGTGACGCGCGAGGTGACGGACCTCAGTTTAGGCGAAAAGTGGGAAAGATTGGCTTAGGAAAACGGTGAATAATCTGTGACGGAATCTTCACAGGAAAATAGGGACGCGACTGTATGCGCGTCCCGAATGGAACGTTTTTACTGTTTGTTTTGGGCTTTCGCGGCTTCCTCTTCTTTCAAGGCCCGGCGGAGGATTTTGCCGACGTTGGTCTTAGGGAGTTCCGTGCGGAATTCCACGAACTTTGGTACCTTATAGTTGGTCAGCGTCTTACGCGCGTGTTCGATCACATCCTGCTCCGTCAATGCCGGGTCTTTCTTGACGACGAAGACTTTCACGACTTCACCGGAGCGCTCGCTTGGAACTCCGATTGCGGCAACCTCGAGAACGCCAGGATGCGTCGCGATCGCGTCCTCGACTTCGTTGGGATAAACGTTAAAGCCGGATACGAGGATCATGTCTTTCTTCCGGTCGACGATTTTCACGAAGCCGTCGGCGTCGAAAACTGCGATGTCGCCGGTTTTCAGCCAGCCGTCCTCAGTGAGGATCTTGGAGGTTTCGTCAGGTCGCTGCCAGTAGCCTTTCATGACCTGCGGGCCTTTCACGCAAAGCTCCCCGGGCTCGCCCGACTTGGCTTCATTTCCGCTGTCATCGACGAGTTTGACCAGCGTCGAGGGAAGCGGGAGGCCGATGGTACCGACACGGTCCGTGCCGTCGATTGGGTTGGCGCAAACGACCGGGGAGGCCTCCGTGAGTCCGTAGCCTTCAATGAGAAGCGACTTTGTTACCTCACGCCACCGTTGGGCCACCGCGCTCTGTAGGGCCATCCCACCCGCCACGCTGACTTTCAGGCTCGAGAAATCGAGCTTGGCGAACTCAGGATAGTTGAGAAGTGCATTGAAGAGCGTGTTGACACCCGTTGTGACCGTGAACTTGTACTTCCGGATGTCCTTGACGAACGTTTTCAATTCTTTCGGATTCGTGATCAAAATGTTGTGGGCGCCGAAGGCCACGAGCGCCATGCCGTGTACCGTGAGCGCGAAAATATGGTACAGCGGCAAGGCGCAGACTCCGATCTCTTCACCTTCAATCAGTCTGACTTTCATCCATTCGTAGACTTGGAGCATGTTCGCGACCATGTTCCGGTGAGTGAGCATGGCGCCTTTCGAAACCCCCGTGGTGCCGCCGGTGTATTGCAAGAAAGCGATTTCATCGAGTGACATCGAGACTTTGTGATAAGTCATCGCCGCGCCTTTTTCCATCACCGTTTTAAATGGGATGGCGTCGGGAATCGAATACGGCGGAACCATCTTTTTTACGTACTTGACGACCGTGTTGACGAGGTAGTTTTTGGGGAACGGCAAAAGGTCGCCGATTTCGGTGATGATCACGTGGCGGATCGAGGTTTCGTTCAGAATATTTTGCAGCTGGCGCGCGAAATTCGCCACGATGACGATCGCCGTGACGCCCGCGTCATTGAATTGATGTTTCATTTCGCGCTCGGTGTAGAGCGGGTTCGTGTTAACGATGACCAGGCCCGCTTTGAGCGCGCCGTACATCACCACTGGGTACTGCAGAAGGTTGGGCATCTGGATGGCGATGCGATCGCCTTTTTTTAATTTGAGTTCATTCTGCAGATAGGCGGCGAAGATCTCAGCTTTCCGGTTCAGTTCGCTGTAGGTGATCGTATGACCGAAGTTCGTGAACGCGGGGCGGGTGGGGAAACGTTCGCAAGCTTCTTCGAAAACGTCGAGGACGGAAGAATATTTTTCGATTTTTTCGTCGATCGACGGGGGTACGTTTTTCGGGTAACTTTTCACCCAAAAAGGTTGCGGGTCCGCATTTTTCTTGGCTGAAGTTTCCATCGCCTTCACCCCTTTTATTGAGTGGTCAACAAGGTTTGAAATGAGGTTATGGTATTTCGGATGATTGCTCAAGAATTAGTCCCGGCTCTCGCTCAAAGAAGGAGAGCCCCTAAGAGGCTCTCGCTAGGAGCGTCCGGACGTGAGAAGAATGTCGTGTTCAGAACCTGTAGCCGAAACCCATCGTTCCATACGCTGCGGAGAGCGAAGCGCTCCGCTCTCTCGTAACCGGCCTGAAAGAAAACGCGGTTTGCCGGATTCCGAAACCTGCTTCGCCATAGAAACGCTCGGTCCAGAACACGCGTCCATGGAAATTCAAGTTGAACGTGACCCCTGCCTTGTAGCCGGATGTCAAAGTCGTCGGGTATACGGTGAAATCCATGTCGACGTATTTCGGATAATCCATGAACGGCAGAAGATTAAACAGGTCGTCGAAGATTTTCGGCATTGTACGGGCCCAGTATCCGCCTAGGCCAAGGTATTGAACGGTGTGGTCGCCGACTTTTGGGCCCGACAACGCTGTTTGTTGAAATCCGATCGAGATCCCGAAGATTTCATCCCGATGCCAGACACCCGGGAGTAGATGGTAGCGGAGATCGGCGTTGAGGACCGAGTAGCGGTCGATCCGCGCGTCATTGCTGCTTTCGATGGCTGTCAGCGATTGATGGTACTTAAGTCCGATTCCCCAGCGCTGCTTGGAAAAGAGCGGCGATTCGGTGAAGGGCAGGGTCTCGAACCAGATATTCGCGGAGGTCTCGCCCAAAACGATGAACGTGAAATCCGTGGAGAGGATTCCGGTCAGGCGGGCGCTGATCTCGTAAGGATACGAACGGAACATTTCGTAGTGTGCGACCCAGGGTTGCCCGTTGGGATGGTGTACCGTTATCCGAGCACGGTTTCTCGCCCCTTGTTGGGGTGCTGCGAAGGTCCACTCAAAATGTTTAGAGTCAAGTTTCCGTGCGGAATACTCCTCGCTTGTGATGTCGCCGCCCGAGGGAACGTAACCGAAAACTTTCGGAGATTCCGAGTAGGTGCCGCTCGAGCGGGTTTGACGGATATAGATGCGGTCTCTCTCACTCGGGATCTTGGGGCCCGAGAAATACAGAGTGAACGGAATGTTGAACGAACCCGGCACGCGAATTGTGGGGCTCTCGCGCGGCAAGGCGATTTGCCAGATTAAATCCTGATCGATTCCGGTCGGGGCCCAGAAGTGTGTGATCGGCTTTGCGATGATTCGGGAGCGTCCGCCAAGAGGCTTGGAGCCCGAGCCGGTTAGAATGATCTCGGAGCCATCCTTGCTTTCGACGACGTCGATCAGCTGCGGGTCAAAAGGCCGGCTGGCTAAGTCGATCGTGGCGTAGTTGCCGAAAACGACTTTGATTTCAATGAGACGGTTCCCCGCGAAGTTAATAATGCTCGCATTTTCGAGCTTTCTGCCGTCGAGAAAAACGCCGACTGCGGGGCGAGTGTTGAGACGCGCTAAACTCAGGCGGGTGCGTTCGTTCTGAGTTTGAGCGTGGTAAAGAGGACTGCAGGCCCGCAGTTTTTCACCCGTTTCCAGAGCCTGCGAAAAGCACATGCGGAATTGGGAGTTTCTTGTGAAGAGGAACTGGAACTCCGTGGGGTCTGGGTTGATGACTCCATAGCCGCTGGCCTCATGGCCTGCTTTCATTTCCCCAGATGCATAGTCGAGGCTGTTCAACCATTTTTTGGTCTCGGCCCGGTTCACTTCTTTTTGCCACACAACTTGTTGAGCAAGGGTTTCGATCGTGAGCAATCCGGACTGGGCGAGTTCTCGCGGCCAACGGAAGGAGACGATTGTGACGTATTTTCCTTTGTTCGCGCTGTTTTCAAACCTCACCGGGGCCCGTTCGCGGGGAATCTGCGAAACATGCATCCCGATTGACGACGCCTTGATGACCAGGCCGCCGAGATCCAGCATGTTCGGGGTCATCATGTATTTTAGCTGCGGGTTGTGGATGCTCAATTTGTTGTCTTGAGGATCGAAACGCAGCGGCCATTGGAAGTCGCCTTCCCCGCCGGTGTTTTGTTCGGCCTCTTGCGGTTCCTCAGAAGGGAGTGCTGTTTCTTGCGTCGGTGTCGCAGGGGCGGATTCCTGCGATTCTTCCGCAACCGGTGGCGTTTCGTTCGCCGCGTCCGATTGTGCGTAGGCGGAATTAAGTGTGAATGAGAGGGAAGCGATCAGGCTGAAGACTGTGAGCTTAAACATATTCCATTGACTCTGATTTTTCGCCGCTGGTTCCATCTTGATCATCATAGATGAATTTGCGAAAGAGCCGAACGAAAATCTAATAATGCGGTTAGATTTAATGGGATTAGATCAGGACTTCAGTACGGCGCCTGAGTGAACGACGATTTCTCGCGGAAGTTCGTGGGCGTTGTATCGACTGGCCATGGTGAATCCGTAAGCTCCGGCGTCGGCGATTGCGATCAGATCGCCTTGCGCGACAGGGCCCAATTCGACATTTTTCGCGAGAAAGTCGGAAGATTCGCAAATCGGTCCCACGACGTCGTAAAGGCGTCGTTTACCGGCACGGGGTCGCACGGGTAAAACGCGGTGTTGGGCGCCGTAAAGCGCGGGGCGAAGCAAATGGTGCATTCCCGTGTCGAGGATGAGGAAGTTCTTCGCCGGCGAACTCTTTAAGTATTGGACTTCGCCGACCAAGATTCCCGCACGTCCCACGATGATGCGGCCCGGCTCAGTGAGAATTTCCACGTCGAGACCTTGGGTGGTTTCACGGACCATATCTCCATAGGACTTGATTAGTTCGAGTTCCTCAGTTTCGTCGTCGGTTTCGTAGCGGATGCCGAGACCGCCGCCGATATCGAGCCGGTCGAGCCGGAATCCCATTTTCTCAAGCTTTCGATGTACTTTGACGGTTTTTTCAATCGCCTCGCGAATGACTCCGATATCGAAAAGGAGCGAACCGATGTGAATCGTCAATCCGCGGAGCCGGAGGTTTTCCCTGTATTTACTGAGGATGGCGATAAGTTCCGGAAAAAAGGACTCGTCCATCCCGAACTTATTCTCGCGGAAGCCCGTCGTGATGTACGGATGGGTCTGGGGGTTGACGTCCGGGTTTAAACGGAACGCCACGTCTGCGACGCGTTTTGTTTGCGCGGCGATGGTGCCGATTCGGTCCAGTTCTTGCGGGCTTTCGATGTTGAGCTGTTTGATGCCGAGTTGAAGGGCGTATTCGATTTCGGAACGGGTTTTCGCGACACCCGAAAAAACGATGTGTTCCGGCGGTATTCCAGCGGCGACGGCCTTGCGGATTTCGCCCCCCGAAACGGTATCGACCCCAGCGCCGAGCTTGTGAAGGCATCGAAGGATTTCGGGGTGGCTGTTCGCCTTCATCGCGAAGTGAATCGAGTGCGCTAGCCCGTTGAGAGCGTCTTGTAGAGTCAATAGTCGGCGTTCGACGGAATCGAGGTCGTAGATGTACGCTGGACCTTCCGCGGAGCGCGCGAGGGCTTCGACATCAAGATGCCGATCGGGTGTTCCGACTTTGAGGCTTCCGTCGATATAAAAAAACGCCATTAGCTTCAGTATGCAGGCCGGATTTCGTCCCCGCCAGTTTTTTGTTTTCCCAGAGGCTTTGCGCCGCAATACTTCTTGAGACGCCAGGAAGCGCCGGATACGCTCAAAAGACGAGCAGCCTGTCTGTGGAGGGTCATATGGGAATTTTTAAACCCGCCGTACAAAGTCGTCTTGGTGCCGCTGTTGTGATTTGTTTAGTTGCGGCGTGCTCGCATAATCCGCACAAGGCGAAGGAAATCGACACGAAAATCGATAACAGCGAGCGGATTTCGGGAGACACCGTGCTCGGCGTGAAAGACGGCAACATGGTCGTTCAACGCAAGGTCATGATGAGCGAGGAACTGCGGGCCTTGCAAAACGAGGTTTATGAGCTCGAAGACCGCGTTTACGGCAACCGCAAATACGGAAGCCTCGGCCTTTATGGCGTTTTGCGTGAGTGTCGGTTGCAACTGGCTGATAAAGCCAACGGCGGGGACGGCAAATTGACTTGGACGGAGCCGATCGAGCGGGTGACCGAGAAGGAGGAGGAGTTCAACATAGGGTTGGACGAATCGCAAAAGCTCGTGGCCGTTTCGGAAGAAATGTTGAAGGACCGCATCGCGCGCTTTCGGACCTACAAGACGATTTTGCAAAAGCGACAAGACGAATACGAAGAGAAGGTCGCTATTTGTAAGGCGGAACTGAAAGCACGCCAACATGATCAACGTTCCGGCGGTAATTGAAGGACATGAACGATCCAAGGGAATCCATTGAAGCTTTCCGCCCGCGGGAAAAGGCGGACTTCAGCGAAGTCGCATTGGCTCGAAAAGCGGAGCAGGTCCTTGAGGCCTTCGATGGTCGTCAGCCGACGCGCTCGGAGCTTCTCAATATCACCGAAGAGCTGGGAGTCGAACTGGGGACGGCTGTTTATCTGCGGTCGCTGCAGGAATCCGGCACGCACGGCGCTCTGATCCGTAAACTCAGATCTTTCGATTTGAGTCGATGGCAGAAGGCACGTGCCGGCGGGATCGAGATTGCGATCGTGGCCAGTAACTTCGTGCAATCGGGCCGCCGCTGGGGCTCTCACGCCGACACGTGGCGGGCTTGGGCTCGAGAGTTGGGGTTCAAGACGGATGTTGTCGAAACCGATCCGAGGCTTTCAGTGGCGGCCAATGCCCATCTGATCGCCGAATACCTCAGGCAGGCTCCTAATACGCCTCGTTTGATCGTGAGTTACGGCCAGGGGAGCGCCGAAATGCGCTACGTTCTCCAGCGATGTGTGAGCCGGAACCACGGGGAATCTGTTCCGTTCGAGCTTGAGAACGTTCTCGGTTGGATCAGCGTTTGCGGCGCTTGCGGCGGATCAGCGTTGAGTCGCATGGCCAACGAGAGTTTTTGGCTGGGGGCTTGGCTCCGGCTGCGGATGTGGCTTGCGGGCCGTAATGCCGTCACTTTGAAAGAAACGGAGCCCGGTTTTCCGCTTTGGCAAAAACCGATGCCTGTTCCGAAAGGTATGGCTGTGATCAGCGTCGTCGGGGTCCCGTACCGCTGGCAGGTTTCAAGGTTCTTGCGCGTTCCGTACGAGTGGATCGGGGCGCAGTGGCCCAACGACGGCGTTGTGAGCGTGTATGAAGCGAGCGCTTATCCCGGACTGATCGTTCCGCTCGGCGGTCTTGATCATCGTGCCAAAGATACAGTGCTTGAGCCGGTTTTAAAACGCTTGTTCGCGGTTTTGGCTGTCGAAAATTTCGAGAAAGCGCAGATGGTCGAAGGAAAACCGAGTAAGGAAAAGAAGAAAGGCCCGGACGTGGATCCGGGCCCGCTCGAACTTCTTACTGATTCATGACATAGGCGAAGATCAAAGGCGCCACGATCGTCGCGTCGGACTCGATCACGAAGCGAGGCGTATCGACGCCCAGTTTGCCCCAGGTGATCTTTTCGTTCGGGATCGCTCCAGAATACGAGCCGTAAGAGGTCGTCGAATCAGAGATTTGGCAGAAATAGCCCCACAGCGGGACATCTTCGCGCTTGAGATCCTGATGGAGCATCGGGACCACGCAAATCGGGAAGTCGCCCGCGATCCCGCCGCCGATTTGGAAGAAACCGATCGACGATTTCGGAGCTGTTTCTGTGTACCAAGCGGCCAATTCCTGCATGTACTCGATACCTGTGCGAACCGTGTGCACGTTCTTGATATCACCTTCGATGCAGTGAGCGGTGTAGATGTTACCGAGGGTCGAGTCTTCCCATCCCGGAACGAACATCGGGAGGTTCTTCTCTGCGGCCGCGAGCAGCCACGAGTCTTTCGGATCGATTTGGTAGTACTGTTTCAACTCGCCCGAAAGGAGAATGCGGTACATGAACTGGTGCGGGAAATAACGCTCTCCTTTCTGGTCGGCGTCTTGCCAGTGCTTCAAGACCGCCCGTTCAATCCGGCGGATCGCCTCTTCTTCAGGGATGCAGGTGTCGGTCACGCGGTTGAGGTGGCGGTTCAGGAGATCGAGTTCGTCCTGCGGGGTCAAATCCCGGTAGTTGGGGATCCGGACGTAGTGCTCGTGCGCGACGAGGTTGAATACGTCTTCTTCAAGGTTTGCGCCCGTGCAAGTGATGGCGTGGACTTTGCCTTGACGGATCATTTCCGCCAAAGAAAGGCCCAGTTCGGCGGTACTCATAGCTCCCGCGAGCGTGACCATCATTTTACCGCCTTTTTTGAGGTGTTCCTCGTAAGCGATGGCGGCGTCTTTCAGGGCTGCGGCGTTGAAGTGCCGGAAATGATGATCGATGAATTCGCGAATTTTCATTTTGCCTCAACCTCCCCTTGGGAAAGCCCGGTTTAAACCACACGTGGACGTTTCGCGCAAAGTATTTTAGCTATCGGGGCCTTCCGCCTTCCCGAAGCCGACTGCTTCAGCGGCTAGAAAGCAGTTGGCAAGCTGATGAAGGTGCCTTAAAAGCGAATCAAAAAAGGAAAGGAAAATGACTCGAGCCACGCACTCGCCCCTGTACGTGACGAAGGAACTGTTTGAAACCCGGTATAAAGGGGCAGAGGCGATATTTGTGGCCGGCTCGGTGGTGCGTGGAGAGGCGTCCACGTACTCAGACCTTGATTTGGTCGTTGTTTATCCCCAGGTTCCGACGGCTTACCGGGAGTCCTTTATGTACAAGGACTGGCCGGTGGAGGCGTTCATCCATGACGCGGAAACCGTTAAGTATTTCTTCAAGAACGTGGACCGCCAAATCGGCCGGGCGACCCTGGCGGAAATGATTTCGGAAGGGCACGAAGTTCCCGGCCCGACCGCTCTGACCGCGCAGCTCAAAGAACTGGCTGTGGAAACCTTGCGGGAGGGACCTCCGGCGTTGACCGAAGAAGAGGTCCTCGATCGCCGCTATCACATTACGGAGCTTATCGACGATATCCGCGAGCCGCGGAGTCGCCAGGAGCTGATCGCAACGGCGACGGTGGTTTTGAACGAGCTGGCGGATTATTTCTTCCGTTCCCGCCGGGGATGGACGGGAAGCGGGAAAGCCGTTTTGAAACGTTTGAAAAAGGAAGATCCGGCGTTTGCCCGGCGCTTTTTTGAAGCTTTCGACGAGCTTTTCTCTACCGGGCGGACACAACGGGTAATCGATCTTGCTGCTGAAGTTTTAAGCAAAGATGGTGGCTTCCTTTTTGATGGGTATCGCCGGGACGTTCCGAGCGATTGGCGCTTGAAGTAAGGATGAAGATTTTGAGCGTCCTGCCGAAGACAGCCCTCTCTTTTGCCGCTTTCTTGAGCATCTTTTTCCTGCAGGACTCAGCTTCAGCACTGCGCTGGCAGCCGACTTTTGCAAGCCGCCTGACGCTCGAGCCGACCTACTATTTCGAAGACGTCTACCAGGAAACGACCCAGGTCGCGGCGGCGATTCGCTATGAATTCGAATTCGAATCGCAGCCGGCGACGGCGCTTCGCTTGCGTTTCTCTCCCTGGTTTTACTCGGATCCGGCTTCTCGCAGTCCCAACGAGATGTTCATTCCGGATATCACCGAAGCGGCAGCCGATTATGAGGCGGGGGATTGGAAACTGAAAGTGGGCATCAACCGTTTCGCGTGGGGAGTGACCGACGACGCCGATCCTCTCGATGTGGTGAGTGCTCGCCGTTACATTGACTTGTTGAGCAGCCAAAAGCGCGGCACTCCTTCATTCGGTTGGACGTGGGAGAAGGAGAATTGGCGCCTGGAAGCCGTGTATGTGCCGATCCAGTTTGAATCCATTCTGCCGGGTGAGAAGAGCCGTTGGCTGCCGAGAGACATGACCTATAACCGCCAAGCGGGCTTCGATAAGATTTTTCTCGCGGACCGATTCTCCTACGGCTACATGGAAAGACGAGAAGTCGACGAAGCGCTTAAAAACAATTTCGGGTTCCGGGGCGATTATCGAGGGCGCCGGTACGACGTCACGGTGGTTTTCTTTCAAGGTGCGCCGACGGCTCCAGCGATCTTCACACCGATCATCGAAGGGACGTCGGTCGGCACAAGCGCCGGGAACGTCGTCATGGCCAATCATGTGACGTTGCAGCCGGTTTATTATTTGCGCCGCACCGTGGGCGCGGGGGTCGTTGTTCCGATGGACGATTGGATCGTTCGCCTCGCGTATGCCAACTCGGAGCGGCTCTCCGGGCTCCAGGGTTTACCGGGATGGGCGCAGAGGGCCGTGTTTGGAATCGAGACAAGTTTCGCCGTGCCCTTCGGTTCGATATTGCGAGTGCGTGCACAAGCTTCGTTCGCCCGTCACGAGGAGCAAGCTGATAACCTCATCACATCGCTTGACCGCATTTTTGATCAGGCTTGGATACTCGGATTGGATCTCATGAGCGCGTCTGACTGGGTTTTCAGCGTCACGGGACTTTACGATGCGGCCCGTTCGGGAGGATATGCGCGGCTCAAAATTGAACGCAAAGTCGCCGGCGGGTTAACCGCCTCGCTTACCGGCGATTGGTTCGACGGCTTGTCAGGGACGCTGCTCGGTACGTATCGCACCAATAAACGCGTCGTTCTTTCGACCACCGTTTTTTTCTGATTGTCCACGGGTTCGACGATCCTTTCGTAATCAGCGAACAGAAAATCCCGTTAGTCGCTTTTTTCGTTTTTCTTCGACGTAAGTCTTAAGTCTTTGGATAAATCGTCCGACGCCCTTTCGTCTTTCGTTCAAAGGAAGTTTTGAAAATGGAAAGGGCTTTGACAACTTCTGTCTTCTTAGCGGCGTTTTCCGCTGTCAGCACCTTCTGGCCGTTAGATCGGGCGTTTGCGGTCGATGATGCAAACGTTATTCTCAAGAAAGTCGAGCAAAATTTGAACACCAAAGATGAAGTCGCCGTTGTCAAAATGAAGGTGATCGAGAATAACGGTGTCTCCAAAGAATGGGAACTTGAGATCAAGAGAAAGTCAGGAAAGAAACACCAGATGTTGGTTCGATTGCTCTCGCCGAGCGACATGAGTGGAGTCGCTTTTTTAAGTGTGGCCGACGGCTCTCGCGAGGACCAATGGCTCTACATGCCATCAGAAAGAAAAGCCCATCGGGTTGTGGGCGAAAACAAATCCCAGCATTTTCTTGATAGCGAATTCAATTTGGAAGACTTTAGCCCTTTCAACTACGCTGAATTCGAAAACAGGGTCGTGAAGGAAGAGCGTGCGCCGAGCGCTGCGATGGTGGTAATCGAAAGCAAAGTGAAGAGTTCCGATTCGAGATATTCGAAGATTCTGACCTGGGTCGATCCCAATACGTATCAAGTGCAGAAGAGCGAATACTACGACCGTTCCGGAAAGCTTTTAAAAACGATGGTGTACCGCCATTACGAAAAACATGGTTCGGCATGGCGGGCGCGGACGATCGAGGTGCTGAACATGCAGAGCAAGCGCTCGACCATTTTAAACGTGGCGGCCCTGAAGGTGGACGCGGGACTCTCGGACCGCGAGTTCACGCGAACGGCTCTCGAGTACGGGGATTGACCCGGTCTTTCGAACGGTTTCAATGCCGTTTGTTTTATCCTGATACAGTCAGTTTCAGTCGACCTTCTGAACGACCGATAAGCGTTTGCGGGAGTGTGGACGCATGAGCGAGCAAATGCAATCGGTTCCCATCCAAGAGTTCGTCGGACGCGACACGATTCCTGTCGACGTCTATATCTTACTGGGAGGGAAAAAGTACCTCTTAGTCGGTAAGAACGGTCAGCCCATGGATCGCATCAGGAAGTACATGGAGAAGGGGCTTGACCGCATTTACATGCGGATCTCGGACTACTCTTATTTCATGCATTTGCTCATCACCGAAGCGGCGTCCGGTGTCTCCGCGTCCGATGCTACGGATTTGACCCGTGTGGTGAACCTGCAATCCGCAATGGAAAGCGTGTACCGTGAGCTGGCTGAGAACGGGTTGGACGAGAGCGTGATCAATCACGTTAAGATGGTCAATCATGTGACATTGACCCTCGTCGCGAAAAACCCGAGGTTGACTGACTTGTTTGCGCGGCTTGTGAAGACCCGGCCCAATATCGCGGAGTATTCGATGATGGTGAGTGTGATCTCGGCCATGATCGGCGTCGCTCAGGAATGGACGAAGCCTGGAACGATTGAAAAGCTCGCGCTCGGTGGTTTTTTGCATGAAGTCGGCCGAACGAAGCTGCCTCGGGAGCTTCTCGATAAGCCGGTCTCCTCCATGACGAAGGACGAACTGGTCATTTACCAGAACCACACGGAAATCGGCTACCAGCTGCTCTTGCAATTGAAGTCGGTGCCCGAGGACGTGCTCGATATCGTCCGCGAACATCATGAAAGAGCCGACGGTTCAGGTTTTCCGCGCGGGATTAAAGACTTGCAAATGAATCCCCTCGCGAAAGTCGTTGCAGTGGCGACGGCATTTTGCGACGACTACTTCTCGGTCGTCGATGGGAACGCCGCTGAAAAGGCTCGCTTTGCCTTAGGGAAAATGTTGTCGAATCAGCATCAGTTCAACCGTGATGCGCTGAAGGCGTTGAACAAACTCTTTCCGACGGTTCGAGAGAAGGCGGCGTAATGAGTTACTACCAGGTTTTCGATGCCTTTCAAGACGCGGTTCTTGTGGTCGATCGGGAAGGGTGTGTGTATTACGGCAATAGCGCAGCCTCTCTTTTGCTCGAGGTTTCCGCGCGACGCCTTTCTTCCGGCCGACAGCTCTCTCAGTTCATGAGCTTGTCGCCTGATCTCGTGAATTCCGGCGAGGCGCTGGCCTCGATTCAGGAAATGACTCAATCGCGCGAGGTCGAGTTTCAACTTCCGAACGGTCGGACCGGTTGGGTCCAAGTCGTTTTGCAACCCGAACCGCAAGGATTCGGGGATGGACAAGAACCTCGTTGGATTATGACCCTTCGGGATGTCACGCTCGAGAAAACGCTTCACTCCAAATACAAGGCGGAACTCGACCAGAAAGAAGCGGTGATCGCCGACTTGAAAGAAGCGAGGGCGGCTCTCGAGCAGTATTCGCAAAAACTCGAGCTGATGGTCGAAGAACGCACTCTCGAACTAAGCGAGACCAACGCGCTGTTAAAGTCAATTCTCGACAGCCTTGGCCAAGGTATTCTCGTTTTCGAAAAGGACGGCCGTTGTCTCGATGTCTATTCGCAAGTTTGGCGCAAGCTTTTTGGTTCAGAGCCTTCGGGCAAATGCGTTGAAGAAGCGATTGGTTTACCGGCTCCTATGAGGGAGAATTTCGCCGAGTGGCGCGACGTTGTTTTCCAGGAGCTTTTGGATTTCGATGACCTTCGGCCGCTCGCGCCGAGCCGGCTTTCGAGTCCTGCAGGCCTTGAAATCGCATTCGACTATCATCCGATGAGAAGCGATGACGGTCATATACGTGCCGTCGTTCTGGTCGCGACCGATAAAACGCGTGAGATTCAGGCTTTGCGTGAAGCCGAGCGCGAGCACGCAATCGCCGGTCGGGTGACGCAAGTGGCGCGCCACCGCGAAGCCTTCCGGCTTTATATTGCTGAGGCGAAGCGTATTATCGGTAATGTGCTCGGTTGGCCCGAGAATGCGATCAGCCGCGAGGAAATCGCGCGCGATGTGCATACGTTGAAGGGAGGGTCAGCATCTTTTTATTTCATGCCGGTGGTGCGCGCCTGCGATGAATACGAGAACCTGCTCGCTTCGCTCGGCTCCGGCGGCGCTGCCGAACTGGATATGAAAGAGAAGCTTGCGGATGCCGCTTCCGAAATTTCCCGCGCGTTTGAAACGGAAGTGAAGGCGATATTCGAGTTACTGGGGCCGATTGTGGACGCCAACGAGGCCTCGACCGTCGAAGTGCCTCTCAAACGACTCCGCGAGTGGAGTGAAACTCTGCGGAATGCCGTGAGTGTTCAGGCGGCTCGGGAGATCGGAGACCGTATTATCAGAGAACTTACGGAGCGACCGATGATTAGCGTCATCGACCACCTCGAGTCATCGCTTCGTGAACTTGCCGAGGGAATGGGAAAAAAGCTCGACGCATTCGTGATCGAAGGCGGCGAAACGACCGCGCCGGCTTATATCGCGCGCGGCTTCGGAGCGTCGCTCGTGCATGCTTTCCGCAATTCGGTTTATCACGGGCTGGAAACTCCAGAGGAGAGACTGGGAGTCGGTAAGCCGGAAGGTGGGCGCATCGTCGCTCGCTTTGCAAGGACTGAAACGCCGCACGGTTCGCGGCTCAGAATCGAAATCGAGGATGACGGACGCGGTGTCGATCATGAAAAGGTCCGTGCTAAACTTATTGAACAAGGATTCACGGAAGCGGCTGAACTATCGCCGCATGAGATCGTGCAGACGATTTTG
The DNA here is from genome assembly GCA_937927435.1 of uncultured Bdellovibrionales bacterium. Lineage (GTDB taxonomy): Bacteria > Bdellovibrionota > Bdellovibrionia > Bdellovibrionales > JAMPXM01 > CALBDW01. The sequence continues at coordinate 8,764 of CALBDW010000163.1, read as the reverse complement.
AAGGGCGACTTGTCGACGACGGAGAAAGTCGACTCGGTTGCCGGGCGCGGAGTGGGGCTTTCGGCAATCGCCAACGAGGTAAAGCGTCTCGGTGGGCGCGTCGTTATTCATTCCGAGCTCGGAAAAGGAATGCGGCTCGAGATTGAGATTCCCCTGCGGGTGGAAACTGATGAAGCGCGTGAGCGCAAGGCCGCTTAACTTCCGGTTTTGGCCCGTTTCCACTCCCAAGCCTTCGCCAGTTTTTCCCGGAGAGTCGCTTCGTCGACCGGTTTGATCATGTAGTTGCTGACTTCGGCCTTAACGGCTTCGAGAACTTTTTCTTTTTCGCTTTCCGTTGTCAGCAAAATGAACGGAAGGTTTTTCCACTCGGCAGATTGACGGACGTGTTTGAGAAAATTCAAGCCGTCCATGTTCGGCATATTCCAGTCGGAAATCACGAGTTCGAACGGCATATTGGCTTTTTGGGCCTGCCTCAACGCTTCGAGAGCGTCCTGTCCGTCCTGGGCTTCGAAGATATTTTGAAATCCGAGGCGGCGGAGATAAGCCTTTAACAGATCGCGAAGGCTTTTGACGTCGTCCACGATGAGGATTTTGGTTGCCTGTGTAAACATGAAATATATGGTACCGTTCTCGTTATAAGATTCCAAAGGATGCTGTAGGGTTCAGACAAAGGTCGTGTCCGTGCGTCGCTTTAATACGGGGCCACTTCATAGGCGGCGAATCCCTGGAAACCGAATATGGAGCTTCGGAGGCCGAATATTTTCCTCGCGTAAGGAAGGTCCACGAGCAAGACAGGTCCCGGCACTTTGGTCCGAATCGCGCCATAATCGACAAGCTTCTTGAGATAGCGGATCCGGCATGAGCGGCGTACGCGCTCAAAGATTTTATCGAGTCGATCGTAAGTCGGCCCAAGATTCAGCTCGAACGGCCAATGCGGTTCTAGGAATGGTCGCAATGCGAAAATGGTCGGGAAGGCTTCGTTTGCGGCGGCGCAAAAGCCGACCGGCTCCTTTTCGGCAAGGAAGAGTTTTTCGAGTAGACGAGGTTCGGTCCAGGCGTGGAGATACGCCTGCGTCGCCGATATCGCGCGGTAGGCGCGACGGGTGAAATTCCTGTCGATCGGTGACCAGCCGTCGCGAGGGAAACCGAATTGGTCGACGTAGAACCGGAAAGCGATGCGCTCATAGTCGAGCGCCGAGAGTCCCGCCAAGACGACTTGAGCGTTTTCCGTCGTCAGCATGAGTCGCGCGAAGGTGCGCACATCGCTCAAAGCGTTCTTGAAGTCTTTCTCCAAGGCGCCCCGCATGAGGCGAAGCTTTACGAGCGCGAGTAGATCATTCGTCTCGGGGACGGGCAACTGCGGCGGAGGAACGAAGCGCAGGCGATTCGTGAGTTCCTCGATGGGGCTTTCGGTTTCGAGATCCCAATAATCGAACTGCGACAATTGGGAGAAGAATGAAAGGTCGGCCTTCATGTGTTCCGCGCGTTCATATTTCTTCATCCAATCGCCACGGAAACGAATGAGAGTTTCCATGATATCCATCGCCACGATCGGCTCGGTCCGGAAGCCTTCGACAGGGGGTGTCCAGTAAACACGGCGGTTAAGGAAGGCTCCTGCATCGTTTTTCTCACCGCCCTTCATCGTGAACGGCGTGTTTTTCGCGAGGTACTCGAGATCGTCCAGATAGGCCTGCAACTGAAGTTCCTGTTGTGAACGGTTGGCTTCGAGCTTCGGACGGACATGGAGGGCGAAAAGAAGCTTCGATAGGCCGATGCCGACCGCAAGAAGGAGCGACAGGGAGACGAATGCCATGATGAGATGGGGGATCTTGCTGTCCGGACGTCTCGGCATTGAACACCTTATTTGAACGGATCAATCGCCCTCACGAAAGTATACCATTGTCCACAAGCGGGTTTAACTTTTCTTCCATCGCAAGACGGGCGCGCAAGATGTCTTCCTTCTTCACCCGCTTCAGTCGTTTGGCGAGTCCGATCAAAGCTAAGAAACGAATCCACCATTTGGATGGATCCCAATGGTACCAGCGCGTTCCATTGCGGTAGTCGGCTTGAAACGAATGATGAAAGTTATGGTAGCCTTCGCCGAATGTAAGAAAAGCGAGAAACCAGCTGTCACGCGCGCTGTGTTTATCGGAAAAAGGCTGTTTTCCGAATGAATGGGCGTACGAGTTAATGAGGAAAGTCGAGTGCTGGGTCAGGATGACGCGGAAAAGCCCTCCGAAGATCACGCCTCCCCAGAAGCCGATATCGAACGCCCAGGCAATGAGGCCCGGAACGAGAAGGCCCATTACGACCGCGAAGAGCGGGTAGTACTTGTGTTGCAGCCGTAGCAGAGGGTTTTTCTTCAGGTCTTTGGCGTAGCTTTTCGCTTCTGGATGGGTATCTTCCCGAAACATCCATGTTAGGTGGGCGAACCAAAAACCTTTATTAATATTGTAGGGGTCTCCTTCCCGGTCGACATAGCGGTGATGACGGCGGTGGTCGGTCGCCCATTGCAAAACCGAGCCCTCGAAACCGGCGGAGCCGAACAAGACGTAGAGCCACTCGATAATGGGGTGAACTTCGTAACTGCGGTGGGAGAAATAGCGGTGATAACCGCACGTGATGCTCATGGCGCTCACGATGAACAAGATCGTGAAGATCAACCAGTGGCCCCAATGGACGCCGTTATGATACCAATAGAGTGGCGCGACCACGGCGGTGAAAGCCGGTGTGAGCGTCATGAATAGAATGTTCGTCCAACGGCGCCGGGGCTTTAATGACATGGATTCTCCTCTGTATCTGTAATTGATTGATCATAACCGGCGGCGTCTGGAATTGCCACTGGATTACGCCTCAAAAGATTTGTTACCTTGGGGAGCGTTATGAAAAAAAAGGGCATTCTCAGATCGTTTAAATTCGTTTTGGCAATTCTCGGATTTGTTTCATTTGCGTACGCCGGCGCCGCCGACGAGAAAACACTTGTCTTTATCGGCGATTCTTTGACTGAAGGCTACGGTGTCGAACAATCGGAAGCTTATCCCGAAGTCGTTCGTAAGCTTCTCACCGCGCGCGGACACAAAGTACGCGTGATCAACGGGGGCATCAGTGGGAGCGTGACCGCCGACGCGGATAAGCGAGTCCGTTGGTATTTGAAAACCAAGCCCGATATTCTGATTCTTGCTCTGGGTGCTAATGACGGCTTGAAAGGAACCCCGCCCGAAACCGTCAAAAAGAATCTTGCGGCCGCAATCGATCTCGCGAAGGCCAATGGAATCAAAGTCCTGCTCTGCGGGATGCGGATTTTCACGAACTTCGGGGCGGACTACACGAAGAACTTCGAGAAAATTTACTCGGAACTAGCGAAAGAAAAGAACGTGGCCCTGCTTCCCTTCCTTCTTGACGGTGTCGCGCTCAAGAAAGAACTGAATCAGAGCGACGGAAAACACCCGAATGCCGAAGGGCATAAGATCATCGGCGAGAAGGTCGCGCGCGAACTGGAGAAACTCCTATGATTCTGAGGGCTTCTGATATCAAAAAAACTTTCGATCAAGGCTTGAACGAGCCGCTTGAGATTTTACGGGGCGTTTCGCTTGAGATCGACAAGCCGGAAACCGTCGCGATCATGGGGCGTTCGGGATGCGGGAAGTCGACTTTTATCTCGATTCTCGCGGGACTTGAAACGCCCACGTCGGGCGAAGTGGAGATTCTCGGGAAGAATCTCGCTCGCTTGAGCTCCGCCGGACTCAACCGATTCCGGGCTCGTCACATCGGCATCGTTTTTCAACAGTTTCACTTACTCGATCATCTCACCGCGCTCGAAAACGTGCGCTTGCCGCTGGATCTTAATCGGGTGCCGAATCCGGATCGTTTGGCCCTGGAAATGCTTGATCGTGTGAGCTTAGCGCCTCGGCGGGACCATTTCCCCGCTCAACTGAGCCGGGGAGAATGCCAGCGGATCGCCATTGCGCGGGTTCTCGTGATGCGGCCGGAAGTCTTACTTGCCGATGAACCGACCGGGAGCTTGGATGTGAAGACCGGACGAGACGTAATCGAGCTTATTTTCCGCTTAGTGAAGGAGCAAGGCATCGCGTTATTGATGGCGACACATGATTTAAAGATCGCGGAACGTTGTGACAGACGCCTCTATATGAACGCCGGTGTCCTCTCGACCGAGCGTCCGCAGGAATTCGCATGGTCTTGAAACTGGCTCTGAAAGAACTAAGTAGTTCGGTCCGGCGTCTTGGATTACCCGTTTTCATTTTGTCGGTCGGCTTCATCGGCCCTTTTTTTTCAAGCGCCGTCCGCTCTTCGGTCGATGAGTATTTGGCAAATAGCGCCCGCGATTTTCTTTCCGCGGATGTGAGTGTGAATGCACTAAGACCTCTCAAAGACGAAGAAGTTGAGTTCGTCCGAGATGCGCTGAAGCCCATGAAACTCGCCCGCGAGACCGAGTTCGTGACCATGGCCCGCGGAGAGAAAACATCGGCGCTCGTTGAAGTCAAAGGGGTCGACTCCGTTTATCCCGTTTTCGGCGAATTTCACCTGAGGCGTTCGCAAGACGCGGACGACATCGAGGCGGTTTCGGACGCCTCGTCGTTGAACGGAGAAGAGCATGTCGTCTGGGCTTTCCCCGAAGCGCTCACGCAGCTCGGACTCAAAATCGGAAGTTCGGTCGGGATCGGCGAAACCCAGTTCCGTGTCGTCGCTGTCGTTGAGAAGGCGCCGGGGATGAGCCGAACGGTCGGCGTGGCGCCGCGCCTTTATATCGGCCGTCGGCATGTCGAAGCGACGGGGCTGACTTTGTTCGGCGCCCAGGTGCACCATCGCGTGTTCGTGGCTTTGAGCGGGCGCATGAGCGGCAAAGACATTTCCGAAAAGTTGAAGCCTTTGACGACGGACTCGGATCTTTTTGTACGCACTCCTGACGACGCGATTCGGGGATTCGAGCGGTTCTTCCGTTTTTTCAATATTTACCTTGTCGCGCTCACGATGGTTGTTTTCCTGCTTTCATGGGTGAGCGCGTTTTATGTTCTTCAACTGTTTCTGCAAGAGCGTTTAAAGAACGCCGCCATCCTCATGATCAACGGGGCGGGACGCGTCTTTGTCGGCGCGTTGATGAGTCTGCAGGTCTTTTTCGTGCTCGCCATGGCCTTCGTGGTTGCGGGAGTGGTCGTCGCGGGCGCGATTGCTCTGACGAACCTTTCTTTGGGGACGTTGTTACCGGAAGGCTTTTCGCTCAGTTTCAAAGCGGTGGATTTAGGGATCCTGCTTCTTGTCGCCGCTGTTTCGGCTCTCGCATTTAATGGCCCATTTTATATGCGGCTTTATTTTATGAAGCTCAACCAGCTTCTCGGTGAAACGTCGATGGGTGACGTGCGCTTTTCCAGATCTCTCGCTATGGCGGGTTACGGTCCCTTGGCCTTCGTCTTTCTCGGCCTTGCGGTGTGGCTCATGGATTCTTTGGCGGATGCGTTGCGGGTTGCGGGTGGTATGACAGTTGCGACCTTAATCGGGTGGGGCGCGGGACGCCTGCTTTTCCGCTTGTTTTTTACGGCGTTGCGAGAGCGGCCCGGTTCGTGGCGTCTGGTGGCGACGAGTTTGGCCCGGAGTCGGCTTGGCGTCAGTCTTTGCTTCCTGACGTTGGTTCTGGTCGCGCTTTCGCTTAATTTGGTTCCTCATCTACTAAAGACAGCGGTCAGTGAAATCCAGCCGCTACAAGGACGCGAGGTTCCCGCATTGTTCTTGTTCAACATTCCGGAATCGGGGCTTCCGGACCTCAGAACCTTTGCGATCGAAAACGATGTGGAGCTCCGTTATCTTTCACCGATGGTTCTCGGCCGACTCAGCAAGGTGAACGGTGAAAAACCGGAGGACGATAGGCTCCGCCGTTTCCCGGTGCGTCTTTCTTACCGCGAGGCGCGAATCGCTTCGGAAACTTTAGTCGAAGGGCGCGACTTCCGCGGACATTTTGATCCGAACTCGGCTACGCATGCGGAGGTTTCGATCGAAAAGAGGTTCGCTGAGAGAAACGGTTTGAAAATCGGAGACGAACTGGAATTTGATATTCAGGGCCTCCCGGTCTTGGCGCGGGTTACAAGTATCAGACAGGTGCGGTGGACAAGCTTCAATCCGAACTTTTTCATCATGTTCCAGCCCGGTGTACTGGATGATGCTCCGAAGTCATGGATTGCGAACGTCAATATGGATGGCGACCTCCAAAAGAGAGCGGCGATCCAATTCGAGCTATCACGCCGTTTTCCCGATATTTCAGTGATTGATATCGGGCGCACCGTGAATCAGGTTCTTGAGATCGCTCGTGATCTCATCTGGCCCGTGAAGGGCGGGGCGTGGATCGCGATGTTCATGAGCCTCCTGATCTTATCCGGTGTCGTTCATCATAACCTCCAGCTCAGAGAGCGGGAAATCGATATCGAAAAACTTCTCGGAGCGGACGGACGCTTGATACGGAAATTGCTCGTCGGCGAATACGCGGCCATGTCGTTCTTCGCGTGGCTTGTTGGAGCGGGCGGTTCGGTCGCGATTGCATGGGTGGTGTCGGAGTCTATGTTCGAAATTCCTTTCCGGCTGGATCTCGGAGCTTTCGTCTTGTCGGGGGGCGCGACTGTCGGGATTGCGGTTTTGATTTCTCGACTTGCGGCGAGCCGTGTGTTGGCGATGCGGAGTACGAACGTCAAGCTTTAATAAACGTTACCAATTTAGTGTTTCATTGTGAGACAAGTTACAAGGTTGCCCGTTAAGCAATGCTCTCTCCGTTCCGATAAAAAGCACAGGAATATCTGATCTTTAAGTGAGATTTCGGGTGCATAAGTTCGTCCGTTTGTTAACAGCATCAACGGCGGCTGTGCTTGCTTTCGCACCGCTGGCTTTTGGTGTGACAACGTTTGAGATCGAAGGCGTTCTTCTTGATGAAGAGGGTAACGCCATTTCGGGAAGCCATTCTGTTTGGGTCGATTTGAGGGCGGAGTCCGACCCGACGTGCGTGCTTTACCGGGAAAGGTTTTCGAACGTTGAGGCGGGAAGCTCCGGTAGTTTCGTGCTCACCGTCGGAACGGGGATCCCGACGGCTCCGGCGTTTAACGTCGGTCTTTATGAAGTTCTTAAGAACGGCGTCCAACAAGCGTGCTATGACGAAAACGGGAATTTTCTGAAAAGTTACACTCCGGGTGAAAACAGTGTCCGTTCTCTTTCGGTCAAAGTGGAGCTTTCCGGCGGACAGCAGATCGACGTCGGCTCGATGGTTTTGGGAATGGTTCCGTACGCATTCAACGCGCAGCAAGTGGGGAAGCATTCGGCCGGAAGCCTTTTGCGAGTGGAAGATTACGGTGTCCCCCAAAACGCACCCGCGTTGACATCATCGGAAGCGAATGAACTTAAGGCTCTCGCGAGCGGAACATCGAATCAATATGTGAAGAGAACAGCCGATGGGGGCGTCGCTCTTCCGGCCTATAACGGAACGCCTGCGACGCCCTCGGCCGGCTCGATGTGGTTCGATGTTATGGTGGGTGAACTCAAGTACTATGATGGAACGAGTGTGAAGAGCGTCGGTAGCGGCAACGGCACGGGTACCGTGACGTCTATTACCGCGGGAGCCGGTCTCACGGGTGGCACGATCACGACGTCCGGTACGATTGCCCTTCAAGACATCGGTACCCCCGGCACGTACGTGAAAGTAGTGACGGATGCAAAAGGTCGCGTCGTTTCGGGCAGCACGAAGCTCGATGAAACCGATCTTCCCGACCAGATCTCGACCCCGGGGCGCGTTTCCGGTAACGCCATCACATCGGGAACGATTGGAGGAGACACGTCGATCGCGACGACGGGATCGATTTCGGCTGGCGGAATTTTGACTAAGGTCGCGAATGCGGAGTCGCTTTGGCTTTCTTCGACAGGAAGTGCGGGCGGCCGTGTTGAGATTCGAGCGCCGTATGGCTTGTCTAATGACTACATTCTGACGTTGCCGAAAGACGCCGGGGCACCGGGCGCTGTGTTGTCGGGTGATGGCGGTGGAAATCTCTCGTGGACTGAAGTCGTCAGGAACGGCGGCGGCATCAAAAGTATTCAGGCCGGCGCTGAGGCGGAGAGACCGGAGGGGGAGGAAGGTCTTCTCTACGTCGCTTTAGATACGCAGAAGATTTATTTCTATAACTCAACGGCATGGGAACTCGTTGCTGGAGCGGGAGTTGCCGGCGTCATTACGGACGTCATCGCGGAGGCTCCGCTCACAGTGACGACCGGAGCCACGCCGCAGATTTCGATGCCGCCCGCCTCGGCGACCGCCGACGGTTACTTGTCTAAAGCCGATTGGTCGAAGTTTAACTCTAAACTTTCGCAGGGGCTGCCGTCCGGCCAAATTTTTGTCGGTAATAGCTCGAACGTCGCCGCGGCTGTTACACCGAGTGGTGATGTGATGATGGCGAACACGGGTGAGTTTACTGTCGCACGAATTCGGGGTCAGAACGTTTCCACCGTGGCGCCGGCCGCGGGACAAGTTCTACGTTGGGACGGAAGTGAGTATCTCCCGAGTTTCCTAAGTCTAGCTGACGTTCGTTCACGGGTGGTGCCCGGCAATACAGTGTTCCCGTCGGCGAGTTGTGGGCCTTCACAAACTCTGACGTGGTCATCGGTCACGGATACCTTCACGTGCGTGAATATCAGTTTTGCCGCCTCGCAAGTGACGGGATTGGGGCCTCTTGCAACTAAATCGGCGGTTGATCTTGGCTCGAGTGACGCAACGGGGACTCCT
>CALBDW010000162.1 GCA_937927435.1 uncultured Bdellovibrionales bacterium | reverse complement strand
TCGATGCCAAAGGCCGTATTCTCTCATCGCGCTCACACCGCGTTTATTATTTCTATCTTTGCATGAAGACGACGTCCGGCCCCGCGGAAACGCGCTCGCTCTTCAAGTTCAAACGTAGAACACCAGTTCCGCGGCAAACACAAACGCAACTTTACCGAATCGTTATCGATAAGAACGGCATTGTCCGCGTCGAAAGCTTAGTGTCCTAAACTCAGTATCTCAACGCCACTGCCGTTTGAGCCGCGACGCAAACGGGCTCGAGATCAACGTCCCAGGCACGCGTTTCGACGCTATAGAGCACCCTGTATGTCACGCAGTTGCCGATGGAAACCGGCTCCCTGAGCTCGGGACGCATGTGATGAATCAAGCGCCGGATCGCGCCTCCATGAGTGGCAACGCCAATGCGGCGATGGGGCGTGGAGTGCAGGAAATCTTCCAACGCGCCGAGAAGGCGCTTCAGATGTTCGAGCTTAGATTCGCCGTTCGGAAAACGCACGTGCTGGTATTCGGGACCGACGTGCCGCCATTGCATGATGAGCTCTTTCCCGAACTTGGCCTCGGCTTCCGTAAAGAGCATCCCTTCTGCGTCGCCGAGGTTCGTCTCACGCAAGCGGGGGTCGATAATGATCGGCACGTCCAAATCGCCGCGCGCAATCCGGGCCGTATCGTGGGCGCGAATCAAGTCGCTGGAAAGGAAAACGTCGACCGGGTTCGCTCGGAAGAATTCAGCCAGGAAGGCCGCCTGCTTCCGTCCGTTCTCATTGAGCGGAATATCGCTTCCGCCCTGCATGCGATGCTCCCTGTTCCAATCCGTTTCGCCGTGGCGAAAGACAAACACCGTCTTCAAACTCGACATATCACTGCTCAAGATCCAATTCACCCTGTTCGTCGAACGGAATATCGAGTAATCCGACGCGAACGGAGCCTTTGACACGGTACCGGGTCTTCTTTTCGTTCTGCCCCATACGGGTCACCCAATCGAGAACCGAACCGAAAAGATCGCCGTAGTTGATGGCCACCGGAATTTCCACGACCGACTTGCCTTTGGCCGGAACTCCAACGGAGTCCTCGAGCATGCCCGTCGCGACCTTACGGCCTTCGATTTCCGCTTCATAGCGAAGGCTGTCGACCCGAAGCTCGAAAGCGTTCGGGTTTTCAACTTCGAGCCCGACGAGCAACGTCAGGCCCTGATTTTCTAGCTTTTTCAAGCCGACACTGTGGAGCTGTACCTTCGGTTTTTCAATGGTTTTCTGAAGCATTGTACAGCCCAAGGCGGAAGCCAAGAGGAGCGATAACGCGCCGGCAATGGCTCGGCTTTTCCAAATTCGCATGGTCATACCCGTCGTTAAAAGTTGGCAAACAAGCTTTTCGCGTCCGGCTTGCCCTTGATGAGTTTCAGATCCGCCAACTGATCGACCAGCTCGCGCCAACGCGCTTCAGTCATCGTCCCCAGGCCGGACTTTTTCGTTTCAGCCGTCTCGATCAGCGGCTTCTGCGCTTCCGCGCTCATAGCGAACGTCGCCGCGTCCATGGCTTTGTTGAGTTCGCCCATGACCTTGTTTGAGGCTGCCGGACGCTGCAGATACTCCTGCCACCCTTCGCGCACCGCGCTCACGACAGCCTGAACGAGCTTTTGGTTTTTCTCGATAAACGAAGAACGGGTCGCGAGAACAACCGTATAAGGATTGTAGCCTTCATCGGCCACCAAGAACGTTTTGACGTCCGCGTTTCTCTTTTTCGCCTCAATCGGCTCCGCGGTCACGAAAACTTGCTGAGAGTATTTTTTGTCGTTGAGAAAGTTCGCGATGCCGCCCAAATAAGGAACGATCTTCGCTTTCGGAGTGCCGTGCTTTTTCAAGAGAAACTCAGCATAAGGGAGACCTCTTTGGATCGCCAAAGTCCCTTCGCTTTTCAAAACATCGCCGATGGAATTAAAACCGCGCTCAGCGTGGGTCATGATCCCTTGTGGATTAGTTTGAAACGTCGCGAAGATGGCGACCACATCGCTTCCGTTCGCGCGCGAGATCACGAGTTCATCCGCGCTCACGATGCCGAAATCAATCTTGCCCGCCGCCAACATCTGAATAACCGGAGTGCCGGAGCCGCCTGGCAGAATCTCGACGTCCAGACCATGCTTTTTGTAAATCCCCGCCACTTGAGCCGCGTAAAAACCGCCGAATTCAGGCTCAGGCTTCCAGTTCAGGGCGATCTGGATCTTGTCCAAGGCGCGCGCCGGGAGTACCGCCAGCAAAACGAAAAGAATGACGATATAACGCTTCATACCGGTCCGACTCCTTTTTCGTTGAGACCTAGAAGTAGAGCAATATTTAGCTGAAAAAGCAAAATCTGAATGCCCGCTAACGGGTTTGCGCCGACGCATGCCAACGGCGAAGCGCCCACCACGCAAGAGCGTTGACAACGCTCACGAACAGAAGTCCCAGCGCCGCTGAAAGTAACACAGCCGCGAAGACCTTATCCGTTCTCTGCTGCGTTCGCGCGACATCCACGACGGCGCCGAGGCCTCCACCCGCTATGAACTCACCCACGACCGCACCGATCACGGCAAGCCCGGCGGCGATTCGAAGACCGGAGAAAACCTGCGGCATCGCATACGGCAGCTTGAGCTTGACCAGAAGTTGCATCGGCGAAGCTGAATACAAGCGGAAAAGCTCGATCAAGGCAGGATCGGTCGACTGCAAGCCCAGTAACGTGCTGGCGATGACAGGAAAGATCGAAACGATGAAGGCTGAAGCTACGACCGTCGGCATGCCGAACCCGAACCATATCACCAAGATCGGCGCGATCGCTATGACGGGAACGGTTTGAAAGAAAACGGCATACGGAAGAATCGCCCGTCGCACGAACGACCAACTCGAGAGCGCGATGGCCGCCAGCGTTCCCACGATGAAGCTCAAAAGAAAACCGAGGCCCGCCGCCATTGAAGTCTCAGAAAACGCGGACCACAGTTCTCCCGAATCGTCTCCGAAAACGCGCAACACCGAAGTCGGCGTCGGAATCAAATACTCGGGCACATGCGCCACGCGCAGAACAAACTCGAGAAGAAGAAGAGCAATAACCAGCAGGCCGATGGGAGGCACGATGTTTTTCACGATCCTCGCGATCATATTTCGCCTTCCCGCGCCAACCTCAATTGGCCGCTGATTTCAGAGACCAAGCGCCAATAGTGCGGGCCGCGGCGCGTGCTCTCGTCACGACGCCGTCCCAGCTCAATCCGGCAGTCGCACACCACGCGCGCCGGACGCGAACTTAAAACGATCGTGCGTTCTGAAAGGAAAACCGCCTCAGCGACGGAATGGGTGACGAACACAACCGTCATTCCCAGGTTTTCCCACAATCTGCGAAGTTCTTCCTGCAACAACTCCCGAGCCATTTCGTCAAGAGCGGAAAACGGCTCATCAAGCAGCAACAAGGACGGCTCGGCCACCAAGGCTCTCGCCACTGAGACCCGCATTTTCATTCCGCCGGAAAGCTGCTTCGGATACTTCTCCAGCGAGTCCCCGAGGCCGACTTTCGCCAAAGCCATACGTGCCTTCTCTCGCGCCTCGGATCGCGGGCGTCCAATCAACTCAAGCGGGAGAGCCGCGTTCTCGAGGACAGTTCTCCACGGCAAAAGCTGCGCCTCTTGAAAGACGAACCCGCGGAAAAACTTCCGGCCGCCCGCATCGACGTTAATCCGCCCGTGTTCAGGCTTGAGCAGTCCCGCAATGATCCGGAGAAGTGTCGATTTTCCGCAACCCGAAGGTCCGAGAAACGAAACGAACTCCCCCGGTTCGATCGTGAGATCGAGTTCGCAAATAACTTCACCGGTTTCCGCGAATCCGTGCGCAACCTTCTCGAGTGTGACTTTTGCCATCGCCTCATGGTATCAACAGAGAACCCGAAAGGCAGCTTCTCTTTATGGGGATCTCATGCTGGCGTGCTCGTATTCTTCCCTCTGTTCGGGTTGTGACTGGTTGCTAAAACCGGCCGAACGACAGAGGGAGCTCAAAATCGAAAACCTGAAAAGCGTTTGGGAACGGGCGACCCGACAAAGACTCCCGGACGTTCAATACATCCCGACCGCCGAAAGCGGTCTGCGAGATCGCGTCGACCTCGTTTTCGACGCCCGATCGGGTTTGCCGCGGCTCGGTCTCTTCGACCGCTCCCACCGTGAAATCGTCGATCTCCAAGGCTGCCCGATGATGAGCCCAGACCTTGAAAGCTGGTTTCGCGAGTTCCGCAAAATCCGTTTTCCCATCCAGCGGGGCTCCGTCCGCCTTCGTGTGAGCCCGAATGGTTTACGGGGCGCTTGGCTCGACTTCGCGAACATCGACATCAAAAACCTCCTCGACGAGCGGAAAACTCTGGACCGTTTGCGGTCTCTGGCCATCGTCGAGATCGGGCAGCGCCGGAAGCGCTTGGTGGAGCGGGACGGGCTTCTCAAACTCTCCGACCCCGTTCTCGAACCGTGGTTTGAAACTTGGATTGACAATAACGGGTCCGAACGCGCGATCCCGCTCTATTGCGCGATCGGAACTTTCACCCAACCAGGTTTCAAAGCCAACCGGATCCTCGTGCGCGAAGTGCGCCGTCTTGTCGCGCAGTCGGGGGCGCGGGCCGCTTTCGAATTCGGCTCGGGAATCGGCAACTTCACACTCCCGCTCGCGTCCGTCTGCGATCATGTCGAAGTTTTCGAAATCGACGCGTTAGCACTTGAGGGGCTGCAAAGATCTCTCGCCGAAGCGGACTTGCGGGCGAAGGTCGAAATTCACCGGGGTGATTTCCAGAATTCGAAGAATAAAACACCCGGCTTCGAAAAAGCGGATCTCGTACTTGTCGACCCGCCCCGCTCGGGCCTTAAATCGTTTCTCGATTCTCTCGAAACCCTCGGCTCCGCTCGAAAACCGAAGAATTTCATCTATGTGTCATGCTTCGCGGAAAGCTTCGCCGAAGACTCGCGACGGCTGATCGACTGGAATTACACACTCCAGTCGATCACGATCGTGGACCAATTCCCACAAAGCCGGCACTACGAACTCGTCGCTCATTTCTCCGTCAAAAAGGTGTAAAGCGCGGAATAGAGGACGTGGAGCCAATCCTGCAGATAGCCTCCATAGACGACTTGTTCCGTGACGAAGAAGCGGGTCATCGTTTCATCTAAAAGCACGGGTTCATTCCGATCGAACGATTGCTTGATCCAGTCGTTTCCGACAATCACGATCTCTACACGACGCAATCTCTCGCGTAGCGCGGAATTGTTTGGTGCGATCGTAGCGAAAGCCGTATCAATCAAAGCGAGGTCGATCGACATGACGACTGCGGAATCAACGTGAATGCGAATTCCATGCACCGGTGTGAAGACTTCCCGCGAAGCCGGTTCCGCGGCGAACGCTGAAAGCGAAGCCGCGGACATGAGCGAGGCAAAAAAGACAGCTTTTAAAAAAGGTTTCATTGTTCTCAACTCTCGAGCCGAGCTCGCCGCTCACTTTTGCCCGTAAATGGAGTAGAGAACGCGGAGCCACTTCTCCAAACGCCCTTCGTTCACAGCTTTTTCCGTGATGAAGAAGAGCGTGCCGGTCATGTTCAAATGAATTTCCTCGTCATGGAGATGCACTTCCTTGATCCAGTCGTTCCGAACGACCACGACATTGATCCGGCTCAGCACTCTGCGGATTTCAGGATGGTTGGGTGCGACCTCGTCGAAGACGGCATCGATCGCGTCCAAATCGAGTGTGACCGCGACATTGAAGTTGACGTAAACACGGATGCCGAAACCAGGGGTGTAGGCCTCATTTCCGCCGAAACGGTCACACGGATCCGCAGCGCCGATCACTTTCGATGGTACCTCTTGTCCTCCGGATATGAATTTAGCGAGAGACTCTTCACGGCAGGCCGCCGGATTTTGCTCCGGAGTTTGCGCCGGTTCGGCCGCGAACGCGGAAACCGAAGCCCCTGTCATGATCAGGGCCGAGGCGGCGATTTTCGAAAAGAATTTCATTTTTTTCTCCTGTGTTTAGGCATCCACGACAATTGAGCCGGCACTATACCAGAGCCAATGATGCACCGCAATATTTTTTCCGATAAACTGGCACACTTAGATGATGATGAGTCTAAGTGTTTGAATTGAAATGGTTTTTCTGGCCACTTCGGCTGTCCCCACGAAAGTGAGCCAGTTCTCAATTGTTTAGGCAGCGGCCACGAGTTTATGCCCGCACTCCGAACAGAATTTCGGAGTGCCCTCGTAGGCATATCCGCAGGCGGGGCACGTCGGGCCGGAGGATTGAACTTTCTTAACCTCTACCGGCTCGTTCGGATCGACGTATCCTTTGTCGTTCCAGCGTTCGACTTCGCGAAGGATCATCCAGATCTTCGAGGTCCGCTCGAACTCCCGGATGTCGAACTGGAGCGTGATTCCTTTGTCACCCGATTGACGCTTCACAAGCAGCCCCTTGTTTTCAAAGAGCGTCCAGTGGTCGTTATTGAGCTGGATGCCAAGGGCTTCTTTGAACTTTTCCACGACTTGAGTGTAATCGATGCGCACGATGTTTTGCCGGTCGACGGGGGCGTCGGCGGCGAGCTCCAGAAGAGCCTTCAACATGTTCATCACTCGCTCGTCCGTTTTCAAGAGCTCGGTCTTTCCACCTTTGAAGTGATAATACTGGTAAAACTCGAAGAATTGTTCGACGAGCCCAAGATCCGAGAAATGGACGTGCGTGATCTCTTCCGGAGCTTCCGGATCATCCTCCGGCTTACCCATTTCGTATTTCGCCCATCCGAGTTTGACGAAAATATTCGTGGCCATTTCAAGCCGCTTCGGTGACTCGAGAAAGACTCTTTGGGCATATTGCTTCATCAACTGCCAGGCCACCGAAATGGTTCCATCCGGCTTGGTTTCCCCTTTTGTCCGCGCGACATGATAAACCGTGCCGAAAATTTTCGCCGTCTGGTCAGGAGGACAAGGCGTATTGTCACGCTCCATCTTCATCGACTGGAGATCGCGCATCACGATCTTCAATTTGTCGCTGAGGCCTTTGATAAGAAACTTCTGCAACTGTGTTCCGGCCTCGAGTTGGGCCTTTACGCCCTCGACGGGCAATTCGATCACCTTGGTCTCGGAATGGGCGACCGCCGTATGCGGATGCGCGGCTGCGCCCCACAGGCAATGCTCACCGACGATCTGGTTACTGCCGAGCGTGCACAGCTCAATGGTTTGCTTCGGACGCACAAGCTGG
>CALBDW010000161.1 GCA_937927435.1 uncultured Bdellovibrionales bacterium | reverse complement strand
AAACACTCCGGTCCCTCGTCACCTTGATGTACAAGCCCTTAATAGTATCCGACTTGACCGCTTGCAGAATCGGGAACAGGGGATGAAGTGCCGACAAGTCGTCGATGTTCATCTTGATTTCGAAGGAATCCAAACTCAGATGGTCGATATCTTGGTAAGGTCCGACGTCGATGCCGTTTTGAATCAGCGAGCGGATATAGTTTTCTTCGTCGTTCGACATAGCAATGCGCATGGTGCTCGCCGGATGACGGAGATCGCAGTTCGAATCCGCCATCAGCTGTTTCGAAAAACACCAACGTTGCCGGATCCCGAAGAGCATGTAGTCCAGAACGCTGTTGAGAGCGAAACGCAAATTAAGAACGGACGTGGTTTTTAAAACCTGCACCCGTTCGCGGATGATCATGTCGGAAAAGACGACGAAGGCCGACGTGACGATCATGAGCGCGATCAACACGATAATGATGGCCGAGCCACGTTCTTTCAAATGGTCCGCGCGCCCATGTTTCGCCACGGTCCCCCCATGACGAGCCCACTTACTCGTCGAGAACGTAATTTTGCGGATCCACGGGAACATTGTTCACCCTCACTTCGTAATGCAAATGAGGCCCAGTTGAACGTCCCGTATTCCCCACAGCGGCGATAACGTCGCGTCGTTTTACTTTCTGACCAACCTCAACAAAAATCTGCGATGTGTGTCCGTAGCGCGTGACGACGCCGTAGCCGTGATCGATGGACACCAGCTTGCCGTAACCCGGATCATAGCCCGCGAAGCTGACAACCCCATCGGCTGGCGCGACAATGGGAGACCCCGGGGCGGCTGCGATATCGATTCCATTATGCATGACCGGTCTGTTCGTGAACGGCGAAATCCGGTAACCGAACTTGGACGTGAACCATCCGCGGACCGGCTTGATGCTCGGAGTGGCCGCCAGGAGGTTTTGCCGCTCCGAAAGTGTTTCCCAGAGCTCAAGTACACTCTGTTCGCGCAAGTTGGTTTCACGAATAGCTTGATCGATGCGAATTGCGAGGGACGCGTAATCTCTTTGGCCCTCGACCGTCAGCTCGCCTTGAAGCTCGTTCACCGGTGCCTTTTGAAAGAAAACCGCGTCCGCGTGTTCCGCATTTTCGTGCTGATGCTCAGCCACCGCCGCAGGATAACGACCGTCCCCCTTGAACTCGGTTTCAACCGCCTGTCCGACTTTGGGGAGCGGCCCAATGGCGAGTTTCAAGGTACGGTCCTCGGCGTCGACATTCGTAATCAGCCGAAGTTTCGTAACAAAGCCTTTGACCCTTTCGAGACCGGACTCCA
This sequence comes from uncultured Bdellovibrionales bacterium, assembly GCA_937927435.1. Taxonomy (GTDB): domain Bacteria; phylum Bdellovibrionota; class Bdellovibrionia; order Bdellovibrionales; family JAMPXM01; genus CALBDW01. The sequence goes on along the minus strand of CALBDW010000161.1, from coordinate 640 downwards.
GAGCGTTGAGTTTACCCTCGACGACCTGAAACTGCTGCCTCAGCTGCGCGTTTTCAGCCCGCAAACGTTTGTTCTCAATCGACTGCGACAGAAGTCCGATGTAGTCGACAGCGCAGGCGGCCGCCAGAATCGCGAAGACGATTCCCAACGCAAGTCCGGCTTTGAGCCAAGCCACCGAAACAACGAACTTTTTCGCTGTTCCCTTGCGATTGCTGACAATTAAAAACGTGACCGATTTTTTTTCCAAAACACGGTCCCCCGGCTGAAAGTTCGACAATTTTGTATCGGCTTTTATTAGAAAAAGTTAAATTTTGAATCTAGGAAAGGTAGCCAAATGCGTCAAACTGTATCAATTTGAGCGGGGCTCTGCATAAAGAACCATAACGGTAACGTTGTCCTCTCCCCCCTGCTTTTTCGCTTCATTGATGCAAATTGAGACGATTTCCTCAGGCGCGTGCGTACGGCAAATTTCCGCGATCCGCTCATCTGCGACCATTCCGGAGAGACCGTCCGAGCACATCAAATACATTTCGCCCGGATTCACGGCCCTCTCGATCACGTCGACCTGAACCTCACTTTCAAATCCTACCGAACGGGTGATGACATTCTTGCCGACGTACTTCTCCAGCTCCTCTTAGAT
>CALBDW010000160.1 GCA_937927435.1 uncultured Bdellovibrionales bacterium | reverse complement strand
AATTTTCGTGAACGTCGAGCGCCCAGTTCCTCATCCGGATGATGGTGCACGCATGACCGAACTCATGCAAGATCACGGGTTCGAGCCGGTCGATTCCCCCTTCCGGCGCGATATAGCTTGTTAAAACGATTGATCCGATTGATTCAGCGGCCGTGCTCGAACCCGCCGTACGCAAACGCCCCCGCAAGTTGTTTTCCGCCAAACGTCGAATTTCATTTATGGGATCGTCTTTTCCCGTCGCCTGGCTCAATTGAAAGAACGCATCGAAGTATGTTCGTCCCGGAACGCGAAATGTTCCGCCGAACGCGCAAGGGTCCGGAGCGTTCGGATCAGAGCTCGGCTCGCAAATTCGCACGCCGATACGATCGAAGTCACTCTCGCACCGTGTGTCACCCTGACAGCAGAAGGCCCGCGAAACAGCCCTGAGCTCTTCCACCCGACTCAGAAGCGACCCACGCAAGCCTTCCGTCCCCGGATCCGTCACGATGTTCACCTTCCCTTGTTTCCGAAGCTGATACCCACTCTTCCACGTGAATTTCGATTGAGACCCAGCCTCTTTTACGTATGGATCTGCGGTCGGGTCACCGCACCGATCCAATCGGCTGCGCCGATTACCAACGGAGGGACGACACAACGGACTGATTTCCCCCGCCTCGAAGGCCATGGAAAGCTTTGAAGAGCGCGGATAAGTGCCCAGGGCCGCGCACACGCGTTCACGGTGAGGCCGCGAAAACGCCGCAGTATCAAAACGCATCTCCGACTCGACCGTCCCGGCCGAGGTCAACGGCCGCGCCGTCTGTACCGGAGTCGCGCCGACAAAAAGAAGCGCGCTCGAAATCAATATGGCGAAAAGAATCACGGTCCGCCGATCGTAGCGATCCGCCACCTCGAGAATCAATCAACGGGCCGATTTGTCTCGCCTTAGGTCCAGTCTCACAAAGGCCGGGCCTAATTATGCGCTTCGAACGGTATGTGTCGGCGCAGCCCGTTGTCATCTCCTCTTCATCAATTTCGCAAATTCACTTCAAGCGCCCGCTAAATCGAGCGTTAAAATTCGGTCGCACGCTCGCATGAACGAAATAAATTGTTTTTAAGGAGCGACTATGAAACTGAACTCACGTTTACTCTCCGTCGCCGCCGTCCTGATGACGGTGATCGCGCTCGGATGCACGCGCGGCAATCCGCAAGCGGCGGCCGACACGTCCAGCGACATCACGACATCTACATCCGATGAAGTGACGACGGAACCGACGAGCTCCGAAACAGAGACATCGGATATGTCGGCAACGACGTCGGACACGACTTCAGCAACGACGGAGTCCGTCGAAGAAACGGCCTCCGAAACAGCCACACAGCCGGAAACCTCACCGACTCCCTCCGAGTCGCAATGAGCCGGATACGGAAGGGTCCGCCGCTCAGTTTTCCGAAAAGGCGGCGGCCTTTCCTCGCGTGTGAAATTCTTCGCGCACAAACTGGCTCACCATCGTGGGGATGACCGGAAAAGCTCGAAAAACGACAGTCAATACGAGTCTTTAGGAGCATCACCATTAAAGTGAGCCAGTTTGCTTCGCGCGCAGGGTTGTTGAAAATAATTTCCCGCCCCAAAATGGCTGGCGATCTCCGGTTTCCTCAATGATTTCAATAGATTCTGCTTATAAGATTTACTTATCAAAAGTCTAATTACGTCCAATTTTTCTTTATGCAATTCCCGCGGTAAGTCTAGGTCAAATGTTTCGCCAGTGCCCACGGCGAAACTTCAAGCGAACCCACCTTCATTCCCGTCCTAGATTCCCACCCACCGCCCGGACCTGAAAAAGGACCCCGGGTCCCGTCGCGTTTTCGCGTTGGCCCTGCACCGCTGTTGGAGTAAAAACCCTGGGACAGTGGATTCGCTAAGAGACTCCAACGACATCCAAATTTGGGCCCACTTCGCGCCCGAAGGATTCGAAGCCGAACTGGAAGAGGAACTGCGAAGCTCGTCAAGGCAGGAAATACTGGCCCGTTACGGACGGCTTTTTCTCGCGCAAGGCCCGGCGTTCGATCCCGCGTGGGCGCAAACCACGTGGATTGAGCCCGAAGAGGTGCCAATTCAATCCATCAACGATGCCGCCCGCCAGCTCCGCTCCCGCGCCCTGCGGTGGATCCCGTATGCGTTTCAACTGTATCGGCGTACGGAGCTGATCCGCGAGAAACTGCCCAAAGTGCGCGAAGAAAAACTGCACTTTCTCGCTCCACTGCCTGATCGCCGGATGGGGCATTGGACCTTAATAGACGCCAATCGATTGCTCGTGAGTACGCGGACGACAACTCCTCTTCCCCACGGGGAAATTCATTTCCACGAAGACAAAACGGCTCCGTCGCGCGCTTACCTCAAACTCTGGGAACTCTTCACTGCACACGGAGTTCGGCCGCCACAACCCGGAGAGTCGTGTCTTGATCTCGGAGCCAGCCCCGGCGGCTGGACGTGGGTTCTCGCCCACCTCGGTTGCTCGGTCAAAGCGGTTGACCGCTCACCGCTTGCCCCAGCCGTCGGCCGTTTGAAGAACGTGAGTTTCACGAAAGGTAACGCCTTCACACTCGCGCCAAGCTCCGTCGGCCGAATCGATTGGCTCTTTTCGGATGTGATTTGCACGCCGGAAAAGTCTTACCAGCTCATCGACAAGTGGCTGTCCAGCGGACTCGTCCGCAATATCGTGTGCACGATCAAATTCAAAGGGAAAACGGACCACGAAATCATCCAACGTCTGCGCGCCATCCCGGGCGCCAAAATCAAGCACATGTTTCACAACAAACACGAACTCACGTGGTGGCGTATTGACTCATCTTCGCTTCCGTCTTGAGCCCGTCCGCAATCGCTCCTATGATCGCGGAAGCCGATGGACACGTCCGCCCAGCCGTCCTTTTCCGACCGTCTTTCCGTTCTCAGGAAACTTCTTCCGTTTCTCGGGATCGCCATTTGCGTCGCAGGTGTAGCCATGATCATTCACCTGCTCCGGGAATATTCCGTGCGTGATGTGCTCGGCTACCTTCGCTCGATTCCGCTTCACTTGAGTCTGAGCGCGCTGGGGCTCACCTTTTTCTCATATCTAGTCCTCACCGCCTATGACCTTTTGGCCTTTCGCTTTCTCGGACGCGAGCTGCCACCGTGGAAAGTCGTTTTCGTTGCCTTCATCGCTTTTTCGTTCGGAAACAATATCGGTATGGCGAGTCTCGCGGGAAGTTCAGTCCGTTTCCGTCTCTACTCCGCTTTCGGCGTTCCCGCCGGCAAAATTTTAAAAATCATTCTCTTTTCTTCTTTGACGTTCTGGTTGGGGGTGGCGGCGTTAGGAGGAATTCTTTTCTCCTTTTTCCCTCTCCGTCTGCCGGAGGAGCTGCAACTTCCCGCGCAAAGTATGCGTCTCATGGGGCTCGTCCTTTTGCTCTCGGCCGGAATTTATCTCACCATCACGACTTGGATGCGCCGTCCTTTTTACGTTCGCGGCATGCGTCTGCAGCTGCCCCCATCGACGATCGGCATCCAACAGATGTCGGTCGCGGCCTTTGATTGGGTACTTGCGGCTTACGTTCTTTACCTTTTGATGCCACCCTCTATCGAGGCAGGCTTCGGTTTCTTCCTTACCGTTTTCCTGTCGGCCCAAGTCTTGGCCCTGATTGCGCACGTGCCGGGTGGCATCGGCGTTCTCGAAACGATGGTGCTCTATTTCATCGCACCCCATACGGGCGCACGTCCGGAAATCCTCGGCGCCCTTCTGGCCTATCGCGTGATCTATTACTTCATCCCGCTCGCCGTAGCCGTGACGGGACTGCTCACCTTTGAGATCCGCCGACGCCGGGACGTAAAACTCCCCGGCGTCAGAATGCGAGACCTCCCTCTAAAATGAAGGTGGAAATGCGGACTGTCTGCCACTTGTCGGGTTTGATTTCTTCCGATTTCCAAGCGAGTCCGAAGACGATCGAGTCATAGCGTCCGCTCGCACCGACGCTGAAATCGGATTTGCCCAGCATGGCCGCGACCGATGCCTTGTGATCGATGTCATAAACCGCGCCCCAGCGGAAGCGGGCCAAGATATCCGTTTGATCGGGCGAACCGTTATAATGAGTCGAGGTGCGCAAACGGCGCCCGAAAAACGGCGGCGCCGAGCTGAAACCGACATCGACCACCGGTTTAAATTCAAACCCGTCGCCGTCATGGTAAACCGGAATCTGCGTGATCGAAGCAGAAACGGCGGACTGCCACTTCGAATCGAACGAGTAGCTGACGCCCGGTTCAACATAGAGCAAATTCTGCTTTTCCACTTTCAAAATCGACGGATTCCCCAACGCATCCAAAAGATCGAACTCGCGGCGGAAAAAATCGCGTTGAACGTAGCGGAGCTGAAGACCGATGTGGAGGTTCGGATCATCGCGATGAATGAAACCGACCTTCCCGAAAACCTCGTTTTCAGCGTACACGTGCGCGGCGACCTCGGGATACGCCGGATTCCGAACCGAAGTCGCAAGCCCGCCACGAAAAGGAGAAAAACCGAGGGCCCACCAATCACGCTGATACCAGAGTAAAGAGGAGGCTCTCGCCACCTTCGGCTCGCGGGCCTCGATTGAGGCGCTCACGATACTGGTCGCGTCCCCCGCACGAAGCTTCATGCGGGAATCGTTCAGCTGCGCCACGTGATCATTGGCGGCCCCGGCCATGCGGAACTGTTTCTTCTCCTCCGTCGCGAGAAAAGCGGGGTTACAGCTCAGATCGAAAGGCCCGCCGGGCAGAGACAAACAAACGGGACCCAGAACGAAATCCGTGATCGTCGTTTGCGGAAATTCGCCCGAGAAATTCGGAAGCCCTTGGAAAGCGTACGTCCGATTCCCCAAGAAAAACCAGGTCGAGAACGCGGCCAAAAAGACGGCAAATCTCTTTTTCATCGGCACGGCCCCAGCAACATTGTTAACGCAGGCGGAAGCGCGATCGGCTCGTTTCCGAACTCGTAAATCACTTTGGACGGTTCGATATCCTTGATGATTTCTTTGAGCTTGTTTGTCATTTCAGCGGCCTTCAGCCGCAAGGACGGCTCGGTAAAACCGTTACCGACATCGATGAAGATGGCTTCGAGAGAAATGAGGAAGTTCTTCAGCCACTTCGCGATTTCTCTCGGATATGCCCGACAGGCTCTATCGATTTGCGGCCGGTTTGAAACAAAAAGATCTTGTTTAAACACCATGATCCTGAGGAGGGCCCGATAGAGCGACGGCCCGCCCGTCAATTCACCCGCTTGTTCAATCGCCGCCAGCGCCTCCCTGATGTCTTCCATGGCGGCCAGCCGCGACGGCGCCGGAATGGAATCGAACGCCCGCAGCATCAGCTGAACGCGCACGGCCGCCTTCACCATCGCTTGCAGCGAGTCGCCGTCGTCTTCGCCAGGCAGAATGCGGTCGATCTCGCCCCACTTCGCGAGTTCGCCCGCGAAGTTCACGTAGGTCGATAACGAAACACCGGCTCTCGCGGCATAAGCCGACGCGAGAATAATCCGGGCGCGTTTGTCTCCCCGGTTATACCGCGTGCGCTCGGACAGAATGTAAATCGCTTCGCTGTATTGTTTTTGCTCGATCAGAAAACTGGCGCGCGCGATCTCCTCATCGCCCGCAACCGGCTCGGGCTTGGAATCGCATGCGCCCAACCCCCAGACGGCGACGATCAAGATCGCGTAGCACACCCCAGAACGGATCCGCCCCATATAATGTTTTCCTTCCAAGAGACGTTTTTGAGCCGTTTGTGGGGGTGCCAAGGCAAGGCTCGTGCCAGGCGAAACGGCCGTTTGTTCGTGTATAATGCCGCAAAACCTGAAATCACTACAGGCGAGTGCAAGCCTTACAAACGGCCGCTCGGGATTCTTATTGGAAAAGGCCTTTCACGCGATCTGCCATCTCCGTCGAACGGAACTTCGAAAGCACGGCCTCCATTGAGCCGTACCGAGTATCGGTGATCGGCTTAAAGATCTTCACGACGGCCGCTTTTTCCTGGTCGTTCTCGAACGTGCCGATCACTTGCGCGACCTGGTCGAAGGAGAGGAACTTCTTGTGACTGTCCCATGACTTGTAGAACTCCACGCAGATCTGATACCGCGCTTGATCGTTCGTCGCCGCATTGAGCTTCGCAAGCAGCGGACTCATCACCTCGCTACCCGCCAAACGGCTTCCTCCCGCCGACTGTTGAGTGGGCGTCAACACCTGCGGCTGTTGAAGTTGCGTATAGTACTCCACGTCCGGCAGCGGCGAAATCGGCACCGGCATATCCGGCGAAGTCGAGTTCGGGGCATTCGCTTTCGGAGCCGATGTCTTCGGAGCGGACGTGCTCGGCGCCGACGTTTTAGGCGCAGACGCTTTCGGAGCCGAGGCGTTCGGGGCCGGCGCATTCGGCACAGGCACTTTCGGACGCGGAACCGGGCGCGGCGCCGGGGTTGGTACCGGCTTCATCGCCTGTGTTTTCGGCTGCGCTTTGGGCTTGGCCGGAGCTTGACGCTTTTGAGGCGCAGACGGCGGAGGGACCGCAAGCCGCGAAGACGGCGGCGTCATCGGTTCATAATCGTAGCCGTAACCATAGCCGTCATCGTAACCGTAGTCATAGCCGTAGTCATAGCCATAGTCATAACCGTAACCATAACCGTCATTGCCAAGGTCATAGCCGTCGTATTCCGACGGCGGGTAATAAATCTCGGAGCGGTCGACTTCGAACCAACGCCCGTTGCGATCCCGGCAGACGTGGAAATGCACGACCTCCTCGCCTATACCGCTAACATAAATTTCGCTCACGTATTCGCGGCACGGGAAGTATTCACCGCGAAGGAACATGGTGCCCTCGCGGATCCAATACATGGATCCGTAAGACAACCGACGGGAGCCCGGCTTCGAGCGACGCCAGTAAACACGCTGATAGCGTTCCGCGCGCCACGCTTGACGTTGCGTCGCCCGAAGCGCCTCGTGATCCTCTGGCTCCAAGGCGCGGCCGACTTGCCGCCCGATGAGAGCGCCTACCAATCCACCGATAACTGCGCCACCGATGCGGCCGTTATCGCCGCGGCCAACCTGGTACCCCAAAACTCCGCCAAGAATGCCACCGATAACAGTTCCGACGTCCCGGTCCGCTTGCGCGGGGACCGCGCTACCGATCGTGGAAATGACAAGAGCCGTTACCAACGCCTTCTTGCGCAAGTTCTGGATCACGTTCGACCTCCGCTTTTGCTGAAGGCGGGTTACAAGTTTGATGCCACTTCCACTACCATCCAAAAATGAAAATAAAGCTTTCACGCATAGAAATTACCCCTCCGAGCGCCCAAAAGCGTCATATCGGAGGGATCCAGAGACGCGAAAACGGCACTTCAAAGAGGCAAAAAGGGGCGAAAGTAGCTTGTTTTAGGATAAAAAGTTCCTATTATTACGAAATTAAAAAAGAAGCAGGTAAGGTACATATGCAAGACAACTTGGAAATCGCACGCCTACTGAAGAAAAAAAGAATTGAGGCCGGCTTAACACAGTCGGAAGTCGCCGAAATGCTGGGTTACACCTCTTCCCAATTCATTTCGAACTGGGAACGCGGATTAGCCCGCCCGCCGGCGTTCATGCTGAAATCGTTGGCGAAAATCTATAAGATGGACGCCAAAGTTCTCCTCGACATGCTGGTCGAAAGCGTGACGAAAAACATCGAGAGAGAATTCCATCGCTCGCAAGTGAGTGCCTCGATTAGGCGTCGGTGATTGAAGGGCGCCCCAGCTTGCGGGCGCCATTCATTTTTTACACCCCCTTCAACGCTTCCGTGTCTGCAAGCCTCCTATCAGGCAAGTAATTCCGTGACAGATTGCCGAATTTGACCGCTTTAGCGCTGCATGTTATAGCCAAACTTTAAACTGGATCTAAAAACAAGAGGCAAGGAATCGTTATGTTCTCACAAGCTTGGTCGATCGAATCCATCTCATCAATTCAAACGGCCATAGCTGAAATCGAAAAAGCCCTGAGTGAAATGGGAGTGAACACGGCGACCTCCTCGCGCGCCTCCTATGACAAATTGCTTGAACTCCCGGAAGAAGAACTCAAGAAAAGAATCGCTCGCTTGCAGTTGATCCGGAGCGCCTTAAAAGAACGGAAAGTCGCGACCAGCGGCACCGCGGAAGCCGACAACCTCAAGCGGGTTCTCGATGGGCTCAAGTTGAGCGCGAAAGTGGACCTGACAAAGATCATAAAGAAAGGCGTTATCATCGAAATTTATGACCCGTCGGGGTTCCAGCTCTATCACAACCTCGAATGGCTGCAGTATTCGAGCTACTCAGTATTGGATGTCCTGGCTTATCCATTCTCCGAGCTGTTTGAAAGGCCCTCGTTCGTCACCCAACGGATTTGGCAATACGGCCTTGACATGCTCTCCGCGGAAGACCCCAAAGCCAGGAAGATGAACATTCCCCCGCACATCGTGCGCGAATGCCTGGCTCCGGATGCGCGCTATTTCCTGGTGAAATTCGAATATATGGCGCCACTTTTCGGAGAGGACGGCCGCGCTCAGGCCGTCCTTGTCACTCAACGAATTCAGCCCATTGAAAAGGACTTTTCAGAGCACCTGGTCTTTATTTAAGCGGCGACCGTCTTCCGGCCGGCCAAAGCCATTTTGGCCGTCTTATCCAAGAAGTCGATGTACGTCATGCAGGTTTGTTCGAACGCGTCGCGAACAATCTGTCTCCGTTTCTCGTCCAAAGTACCGACCCAGTGGAAAGCTTTTTCCAAATGGTCGGGATCGAACTGGTTGTGCACCCTCAGGAAGTTCGCAACCGTCCGGCCGTAATAAGACTCGACCAAATTACAAATTTGGCCGGCTTTTCGCGCGGAGATTCCTTCAAGTGCGAAAATGTATCCAAAGAGTGAGCACGGATCCATGTGTTCGATCTTGTAGTACTGGGGCTCATACATCAGTTTTGTGTACGGCATTTCCCGGAAATCTTTAATGTCGTAGCCGAGATTCTCAAGATCTTTCAAAGCCAGCAAGTGATGGCCTTTCTCCTCTCTCGCATGGTCGAGATAACGTCTGTGAAGGCCTTCTTCCTCGGCGGAGAATCGAGCCGCACCAGCACCCAAAAGACGAGTCGAGTGGATCAAATAATAATAGCTTTGCGCCAAGTACCAAGCGTAAGCATCCTTATTGTCCCACGGATAACGGTCGCCGGCCTCGGAAATTTCCGCCATACCTTTCTCGTAAATATCGAGCATAGAATCACTCCTTTTATTGGGCGTTGCGATAAGACCAAAATATTGCGCAAGCTTGCGATCGCCTGACGCATTCAACAAACTTTACTTACTGCCTTCAAATTAGAGCATAGATAAACAGGGGCTCCAAGTCCCGTTCCATCTGACGCAATTCATCCGTAAACATGTCCAGTTTTATAAAGAAGAAATCAATATTAGTTTAGAAGAGGATCTTTAAAAGGAGTTTGTAATGATCAATCCCGATTCTCTTCACGTCGTTTTTTTACGGGGAGACAGACAAGGAGAACAAAAAGCTTATTATCAAAAAGCATTCGATCTTTGGAAAAACGTGTGGGAAGCCACATTCCGCGAGCTCGACGGACTCAACTACTTGCCGTCGGACGATTTCACGAGACAACACGAAATTCTCTGCATTTTCCACGGCGACGACTGCATCGCTCTCATTTGTCACCGCTACATGGAAAGCGATAATCCAGCGGTGTTGAGCGATTCCTACTTCAGACCGTGGCCCGTTGAGGCGAAGGAAAAGTTCCGTGTCGGCAAAAATCTCGTTATCGCCAGCTACATCACGGTCCACCCCGACTACCGCGGCCGCTCCAACGGCATCAGTGTTAAAGAGATTCTGGTTCACTCGGCTCTAATTCACCTTTTGAGACAAGGAGTCGACGCGATCACCGGAATTCTACGAGCGGATAAAGCAATGGACCGAGTGATGTACGAAATGGGAGCCGTCCCATTGGTCAGGGGAATCACTTATCACAACGTACCCGTGGATCTGGTCGGATTCTTCCCGAAAACCCATCCGGCGAAAGCACCGGAACGGTATGCGGACTTAATCGATCGTATGCTCGAAAGCGCAAGATTCACAGCAAGCGCTGCGTGACACCCAAGTGGCTCCGCTCGAGGAGCCGCTCTTCCCAGCGGCTGTCGAACTCCGTCGGCGGAGCCGACTCAAAAATCGCCCGTTTGACGTATCCGTCTGAAACTTCCTGATAGAGAGAAGTAAACCAGGAATTGAACCAGTCTTCAGCGTTCCCGGTGATCTCCTCGCTCGCCATGAATTCGAAAACATGACGGCTATGCGAAGTAGACTCGACCTCGACCAAGCCGTTCATATCCTGTGTCCGTCCCGACACCCGCCAAATCGTGCCGTGCTTGTGAAAGGTCACTGCGCAGTCTTCAGCCGTATTGACAAAAACGACCTCGGCGTAATGGCTCGCCTCAAAAAGCGAGTCCAGCCTGAATTTTCGTAGGAGGCAGTCCCGCATGAAATTTAAGCCCGGCAATCGGATCAACGTCTCAGTCATGGTCCTCTGGATTCGTGGTTCGATACAAAATTACCCATCGCCCGGTGGCACAGCAAGAGTTTTCCCCTTTGCACTAATTTTTACCAGGACTTAACCAGGATTGTCGGAACGGCAAAAACCGGGGTTTTCTGTCCCGCCGAGTATGATATGACCTATATCAAATGCGGATTCTGGTGGTCGAAGATCAGAAAAAAATGTCGGGTTTTCTCCGGAAAGGGCTGACGGAAGCGGGCTATAGCGTGGACGTCGCCGAGTCAGGGGCGACGGCTGAAGTCATGGCCTCGGAAGTCGACTACGACCTCATTATTCTCGACGTTATGCTTCCCGATCAAAACGGCCTGGATACGGCCCGACACCTCCGCAACGACGGCTTCAAAGGGCCGATCCTCATGCTCACGGCGCTCGGCGGAACGCGTGCAAAAGTCGCCGGTCTCGATTCGGGGGCCGACGATTACCTGACAAAACCCTTCGAATTCGAAGAACTCCTCGCCCGAATCCGCGCCCTTCTCCGCCGCCATTCCCAGGCATTCGGACAAGGGCCAGCGACCTCCCTCCGCCTGGCCGATCTCGAACTCAATTTGCTCACTCGGAAAGCGTTTCGCGGTGGGAAAGAAATACATCTTACGGCCAAGGAGTTCTCTCTCCTTGAATACATGATGCGCCATCCGAACCGGGTACTGACCCGGACGGAAATTCTCGAGCATGTTTGGGACATCCATTTCGACAACAACTCGAACGTGATAGACGTCTACATCAATATGCTGCGTAAGAAGGTGGACGCGCCTTTTCCTACGAAGCTGATCCACACGGTGGTCGGTTCGGGCTATATCCTGAAGGAGTCTTGATATCGAGCGCATCTTCAACAGCATCAAATTCAGGCTCGTCGCTCTTTCGCTCCTGATTTCGGGAGCGACCCTACTCGCCTTGAGCGCCTTTCTCTACCAGGGAATCAAGACCACGCAACAAGCGGCGTTCGACTCCGCTCTGTACAACCACGCCGTCGACATCGCCGAGGCGACCGACGTCTCCTTTCTGGGACAGCTGATCGTTAAACAAAGCGCGTTAATCGACGAAAAAAAGATATTCCCGTTCCACTTGGGGCAATCGATCGTACAGATCCGGGCGATGAACGGCACGGTCATCCTGAGCACCCGCCCACTGGAACTCATGCGCCTGCCCCTCGATGCGAAGACAATCATCGAGACAGCCAACCAAGGCGCGACCTTTAGCACTTTCGAGAGCGGAACCAGTTACCGCGTCGTGAACTACTTGATGCGGAAGCGCCCGCTCCCGCCACTCATCCTGCAAGTAGCGGTGCCGCTCACTTTGGTCGAGCACGAACGGGCGCAAATCCTCTCGCTTTTATGGACCTTGATTCCGCTCACCCTGCTCGCGGCAGGCCTCGGCGGTCTTGCCCTCGTTCAAAGAGCATTGGACCCGGTCAATAAAATCATCAAGACCGCGCGGTCGATCCAAGCCAAGGAACTTTCGGCCCGCGTTCCGGTCCCTCGCGAGACTGAACTCAAGGAACTCTCGCTCACCTTGAACGAGCTGCTTTCACGCCTTCAAAAAGCCTTCGAGGGACAGGAAAAATTCATCGCGGACGCGTCCCACCAGCTGAAAACGCCGCTCGCGATCATTCGCGGGGAACTCGACGTTTATCGCCGGTCAATGAAAACGACCGAGGGCGCAGACAAATGCACGAAGGAACTTCTCGAAAGCGTCTCCCAAGAGGTCGATCAACTCAGCAAACTCGTCGACAACCTCCTTCTCTTGGCTCGTTTCGATAGCGGGCTTCTCTCACTTGAACTGCAGCGCGTCCGTGTCGATGAAGCGCTGATCGAAGCCATTTCCCAGCTCGACAAACTCAGTCGCGAGCAAAACGTTCAGTTACGTTTTGATTTCGACACGAAAAGCGACGACCCCTCGGACTTCGAGGCCATGGGGGACTTCGATCTTTTACAAATCCTCTTTTACAACCTCATCGAAAACGCCATTAAGTATTCGCCGAAGCCCGGAGAAGTCCGGATCCGTCTCGCGAGCGACGACGACTGGATAACCACGACCGTTAAAGACTCCGGTCCCGGAATCAAACCGGAGGAAATTTCCAGCATTTTCGACCGCTTCTTCCGCGGCTCGGAACGCCAACTCCAGTCCCCCGGAGTCGGACTCGGGTTATCGATCGTTAGCCGGATCGCGAAGATTCACAACGCCGAAATTGATGTCCACAGTGAACCGAATGAAGGAGCCGCGTTCACCGTCCGGATTAAAAAAATTTAATCCGGTTTTCAGCGGCTTTTTATCCCCACTTGCTACATTGTCCATGTGAACAGGAACCTCCCGCCGCGATTTTTCGTCGCGGCGCCTTCATGGTGATGTGTTCTCGCCCAGGGTTTCGAGTCCGATTCGACAAGGCCCGAGACCCACTCCCCCGCCCCGGAGTCACGCTTCCGCTGGCTCCGGGGCCGTTTTTCAGCCGGGTGAGAACGACCAAACGAGGGAGAGTCCAAAACTTTCAGGAGGAGAACATGTGGCGGAACAAAATCAAGCAGATCGGTATCAGTGTTCTGGCGGGAATTGCTTTGATTCTCGCCCTTGTCGGCGTGCCGGGCATTCGAGACGAATGGCCGCCGAAATCCTGGGCATCCGAGCCTCAGTTTTGGACCACGCTCGAACCGAACTCCGTGGCGGTCCCCGACATTGACACGGCCAAACTCAACCAGGCGTTCACGACTCTGGCGAAAAAGGTGTCCCCTTCTGTCGTCAACATCTACACGAAAACGCAGATGGGAAATCCCTGGAAGAAACGTAGATCCCCCTTCATGCAGGAGCCTGACTTCGACTTCTTTTTCTCGCATCCTTTCGGCATACGTCCCTACGGCGACCGCGAAGCTCAAGCACTCGGCTCCGGTTTCGTGCTCAATAAGGACGGCTACATCGTCACCAACGCCCATGTCGTGCGTATGGCGGGGAAAAACGCCGATGAAATCATGGTCCAGTTTATCGGAGAGAACGCCTCGAGCGGACAACGCGCGAAAATCGTCGGCGTCGACGAACTCACCGATGTCGCGCTCTTAAAACTCGAAAAAAACCGTTCTGACCTCGTCCCCATTCCGTTGGGAGACAGCGACAAACTGCAAGTCGGCGAATGGGTTGTCGCCATCGGGAATCCCTACGGCCATAGCCACACGTTTACTGAAGGGGTTATCAGCGCCTTGGGACGAAATCTCGAAGGAATGAGAAACGAATTCATCCAAACGTCGGCCAGTATCAACCCAGGTAACTCGGGCGGGCCTCTTGTCAATCTCGCGGGAGAAGTCGTGGCGATCAATACCGCGATCGATCCGCGCGCCCAAGGAATCGGCTTCGCCATTCCAATCAATACCGCGAAGTCAATCATCACGCAGCTGATGACCCACGGACGCGTGCAAAGGGCGTGGCTCGGCGTCAGTATCCAAGACGCAATCGAAAACTCAAGCGGCTCCCGGAAGTCATCGGGAGCGGTCGTACGCGAGGTCATGCCGAAAGCGCCCGCCGCCAAAGCCGGCATCCGGCCGTTCGACGTCATCACGAAAATCAACGGGAAAGAAGTCCGATCGGCCCGAGATCTCACGACGGAAATGGAAAAACTGAAAGCTGGTCAGGCGACCGATCTCGAAATCGTACGTAACGGCAAGAAAATGACGATTAAAGTTCAATTCGATGAAGCGCCGAGCGCGTGATCCCGCACCCGGCGACTGTCCGACGGCCCGGAATCAACAGTGCGAACGTGCCGCTCCGGCCGTCGAACACCGGGTCCGTCTCTTCACGGACGTTCTGCTGAAACGAACCCGCCAACCAATCACTCGTCGTCACGGGACACGTTTTGCTCCCGTTCTTCCCGTTCTTCCCGGCGCTCGCCTCTTTCGCGATGCTCACGTTCCCCTTCAGCCGGGAATTCTCTCTGCTCTTGTTCTTCCATTCTTTCGGACTTATGCCCCTTTTTTTGCTGCTCTTGGTTTTCGACGTTCGTTTGCGTCTTCTTATTTTTCGACATGAGATTTACCCTCCGTCTGCACGTATGACTTGAATGATCTCGAAACGCGTGCCCGGACCGCCGGTCCAAGCTCTCATTCATCCTCTCCCTCTTTCCCCTGGTTCCCCTCGCGGGCCGGTCACGACATTGGAGATTATCCCGCGCATAGGCCCGCAATCTTTTCTTCCGAATAACGTTCTTTTGCTGTTCGAAGCACAAGATTCCAGCAAAGACCTTGCAGCCTTTCGTTGAGACGTGATTCAATGACCTCGCAATGACGATTCGTCACCGCGGAACAGCGGATATCGGTGCCGTAAAACGCTTTACGGACCGAACTATTGGCACGAACTATTTTTCCGAATCAGAACTTGTGGATCTCCTCAACCGCTCGAAAAAAGATGGTCTCTCCTGCTCCCTGGGATTGTTTGACGAAAACGAAGAATTACGCGGCGTACGCCTGACGCTGGCACCGGGCCGATGGAGCCATGGGAAAGGACAAGGTTTAACCCCCTCCCTTTGGAGAGTCGATCTCAAGGGATATTGGGTATTTTCAGAGCCTTTTTATTGATCCGCCGCTCACAGGCCACGGTTGGGGCAAAAAGCTCTCCCTAACAAGCATCGAGATTCTCAAAAAAATGGGGGCTCGCGCGGTCCTTGCCCATTCCTGGAAGGAATCGCCGCACGACTCGAGCGGTCGTTATCTCCGGTCACTCGGTTTCGAGTCGATCAACGTGCATCCTCAATATTGGAGAGATGTCGACTACGAATGCCCCCGTTGTGGGAAGCCGTGCCTTTGTACCGCCGAAGAAATGATCAAATACTTGTAGAGGGCTTATGAGCACTTCGTTCTGGCTGGATCGCAGCCATACAATTCCGAAACGAAATTACGACGTGGCGATCGTCGGCGCGGGTATTTCCGGAATATCGGCGGTTTTTTGGCTGCAGAAAGAAGATCCGAGTTTGAAAGTCGCCGTCATCGAACGAGGCCGGCTGGGTATCGGTGCCAGCGGCAGAAACGCCGGTTTCATCACGTGTGGCTCCGTCGAACATTTCAACCGCATGGCGGGGAAACACGGTCTCGAAGAAGCGACTGACATATGGAGATTTTCGGAAACCAACCTCAAGCTTCTGCAAGAACACATCATCCAAGACAAGAGCTCCGAAATCCAGTTCGAGAAGAATGGCTGCTACTCTCTCGCCGCTCAAGAGAGCGAGTTTGCCGAACTTAAAAAAGTCGCGGAAATGATGACGAAACTGAAAATTCCCGTCAGCGTCCACGACGGTGATGAAATCGAAAAGCTCACCGGAGCGCGCCACTTTGTCGGCGGCATCAAATACCTCGACGACGCCGCTGTCCACCCGGTCCGACTTCTTTCCCTCATGGTCTCGCGAATCCCCGGCTTCGATCTCATCGAAAACACCGAAGTCTACGGATGGAAGACGTCCGAAAACGGCACGCGCGTTTTAAAAACCGACGCCGGCGAAATCGAATGCGCGATGATCGTTCTGGCCCTTAATGGTTATTCGCCCCAGCTGCACAATTATTTCAGCGATAAGATCTTTCCCACGCGGGCCCAGGCGTTGATGATGGAAAAGGTCCCTCGGTTTATGGACGCCCCTTGCTACGCGAATTTTTACCTCGACTACTTCCGCGAACTGCCGACAGGCGAACTCCTAATCGGAGGATTCCGCCAGCTTGAAAAAGACACCGAAGTCGGTTACTCCGACCACACAACCGAGACCATCCAGAATGCGCTCCACGATTTCGTCCGCAAACATCTGCCCCAATTCAATGACTGTCATGTGTCCCACCGCTGGTCAGGCGTCATGGGATTTTCAAAAGACGGGCAACCGATGGTCGGATCGCTCCCCGAAGATAACCAAGTCTTCTTTCTCGGCGGATACACCGGTCACGGAATGGGACTCGCGTTCCACACGGCCAAATGCCTCGTCGATATGATCTATGGCCGGCACATTCCCCGATGGCTCTCCGCCCGCCGCTTCGACTGAGGTATGATCGGCAGAAGCGCACGTGTGCCGCTTGAAAGGAGATACCGATGCTGAAAGTCGGAGATCAACTTCCGCCGTTTGAACTTCAAAACCAAGAAGGCCTGATCCGCCGCAACTCCGATTACACGGGAAAATGGCTGATCCTCTATGTCTATCCGAAAGACGACACTCCCGGCTGTACACTCCAGGGTCAATCCTTCAGCGCGATGAAAGATCGGTTCGCTCAAGCGGGCGCGCAAATCGTTGGCGTGAGCGCCGACGACGTCGAATCTCACAAAAACTTCTGCCGCAAGTACTCGCTCGCAGTTGAGCTTCTCGCCGATCCCGACGCCCGACTGCTCAACGCCCTCGGCGTCGGCCAAAGCGAGTACAAAGGAATGAAGTATTGGGACCGCACGACGTTCATTGTCGATCCCGCGGGCGTGATCCGGCGGGTGTATGAAAAGGTCAACCCGCAGGGTCACGAACAGGATCTGATTCAGGCTCTTGACAAATTACAAAGTGATCCCTCGCTCGCAACGACATGAGCGTGCAGACTCAATCTCGCACGTCCGCTCGATTCGAAACGCCCTCCGCCGCCTGAGAAACGCCATGCTCCGATGCGTCTTCATCCTCTTGTTCCGCCTCGACCGGACACACCGAAAGCCGCGAAGTCTGAAGAGTGATCCCTTCCTCGTTCATGGTTCGGATAATAATTTCACCTTCACCCACCACCGTAAGCGCAAGAGGAGAAAACTCCACCTCAGCCTCAATGACTTTTTCTTCAATACGGGAACGGAAACGGAGATCGTCATCGATCTCCCAGCGCACCACCCATTCGACGAGTCGGAACTTTGTATTCCGCCCATCGCTGTCCGACTCCGACATCCGTTCACCACGCGCGGCTCCGCCCGATGCCGCCCCACCCGCCGCATTCGAATCGGCACGTGCTCCCTGCCTATTGGGCACGCCCTCGCCTCGACGGGTGCCGCCTGACCCTCGCCGTCCCGTTTCCCTCCAAGTTCGCGAACCATCCCGCCTGTTTCCCAGGCGCACTCTCGCTCTGTCGGTCATTCCCAAACCGTCATCCGCCGTCGCACGCAGGGACGCACATTCAGGGTCCAAGCGGACAGACATCAGGACACCTCCCGCCAGAGTCTCGTAGCCGTCGTCTTCAAACGGCCGCAATTCGCTTTCAAGCCGCCACTGCAGGAAGGGTGGTGCCGAGCGCGCGTGTTCGTTGGCTCTCTTTTCGATTTCGATCGCCCGCTCTTCGAAACGGATTTGTTTCTGCCAGAGTTCTTCAAGAGCGGCCATTTCAGTCTCGTCGGAAAGCTCTTGCTCGCACTCTTCGGCACGAGCCCCGAACAGTCCGATTCGCGGGAATTCAATGCAGGCGACGTTCGTTCCGCGTGCGAACGTTTTCGAAATTAACGGAGCTTTACTGGGGTCGCCTTTCCCCTGCTGAATGATCCCTTTGACACGTCCGTTCGCTCCGAGAAGCGGAGCCCCCGAATTACCTTTTACGATCGGACAGTCGTTGACATGAACGACGGGACTTAAACGCGATTTAAAAAGCGGCGTGACGACTGTATTCTGAACCGCTCGGCATTTTACATCGCTGATCACACCTTTCATATGTTCGAGAATGGGAGTCATGCGGATGACTTTTAGTATCTCGCCGTCGTCGATTCCGCGCGTATCGAGTACCAACCGCGGCCGGTTGGTCTTCGTGGCGAGTCGCAAAAAAGCGAAATCCGTCTGCTGCCGCGGTTCCCGAAGCACGTTATAGGGCGAAACGATTTCGACGTTCTCGCAATCGTGAGTTTCCGCCCGATATTCCGGCGTTTCCGGAAACTTGATCAACACCTGACCGCGACAATCGCTGCCTGCTGACATGAGTTCCGGCGGCAAACAATGCTTATTCGTGAAGACGATATCGCCCGTAACCAAGGAGGCTGTGCATACCGTTAAGGACTCGGCGGATTCCTTGGCAATCAAAAGCGCAACCGAGGGATGGCAACCCGGCACATCCTCGCATTCCACCGTAAACTCCCGAAAGACCCGGTCAGCTTCTTCCGGCGTTCCAACATGAATCGCATCTGGATTGCGGGAGCGTTCCCCCACCACCGGCCGTTCGCAAGCCGAAAGTACGAGAACCAAAGCGATAAGGACAAATCGAAAAGCCAAAGACACGGCTTCCTCCTCCAAGGGAACCGTGATTTAGCGGCTTCATGTTCGGTTGACATGCATGGAATGAAGCTATGGAGGAAATTAAACAAGTTTGTAATACCCGTTTTAACTTCCCCATAAACGGGCGGATGGAGGATGAAGCAGACTCCCCTCGAAAACCAATCCATCTTCCCGGTCACGTGCCAAAAGAAGCGGCCCGTCCAAATCGACGAACTTGGCCCGTGTCGCCAAAACCAGCGCGGGCGCCATAGCTAAAGACGAGCCCACCATGCAACCAACCATGAGATCAAAACCGCGCTCTTCCGCCGCTTTTGCAAGAGCCAATGCTTCCGTCAGTCCGCCCGTTTTATCGAGTTTGATATTCACATAGTCATAGAGTCCCGTCAGCCGGTCCAAGTCGGCGCGATCGTGAACGCTTTCGTCGGCGCAAATCGGTACCGGCCTTTCGATCGAACGCAAGAGTTCATCGTGTCCTGAAGGAAGCGGCTGCTCGACGAGCGCGAAACCGGCAGCAGCGCAAGCCCGTAGATGAGCTTCGATATTGTTCTCCGTCCAACCTTCATTGGCGTCCGCGATCAAAACACTTTGAGGCGCCGCTTCGCGTACATTTTGAATCCGGTCGATATCGCCGTCCTTCCCGCCCAGTTTAATTTTTAGGAGTGGTCGGCCGGCCGCTTTGCGAGCTGCGTCTGCCATCGCCTCCGGCGAATCGAGGCTCACCGTATAAGCCGTTACAACGGGTGCTAGAGGTGGAAGACCCGCGAGTTTCCATACGGGAACGCCTGATACTTTCGCGTCCAGGTCCCAGAGCGCGCAGTCGATCGCATTGCGGGCCGCGCCCGACGGCAAGCAGGACTGAAGCTCTTCTCGACTTAAACCCGCTTCGAGTTTCGTGCGCAGACTTTCAATGGCGGCGACGACACTTTCAACGGATTCTCCGTAGCGTGCGTACGGCACACATTCGCCTCGACCGACCCGTCCGTCGCGTTCCAGAGAGACTGTCACGACCACGGCTTCGGTCTTCGCTCCCCGCGCGATCGTAAAACGTCCCGCGATCGGAAAACACTCTATCGCGACCGTTAAACGTGTCGACATGGCGACCCTCCAACATAGCGGATAGCCTCAGCTTAAGGCGACTTTGCAGGACTTGTCACCGGCGATGCCGGACGGGATGAACGGGTTTATGCAGGGAAGAACGGCGAAAGCGTTCAAACTTGTCCCTCGATATGCGGCATCACCCATTTGCGGAACGCGAGCGGGGCAAGGATAGTCGTCACAAGACTCATGAGAACCAAGATCGAAAACAGCTGCGGCCCGATCAATTCGCGCTCAAAAGCGATACTCGCAATCACAAGCCCCATCACGCCCCGGCCATTCAGGATTGTGCCGATTCCAAGCGAAGTCGCGCTGGAAAGGCCGATCAAGCGTCCGCCGATCCATCCCGAGGCCACCTTGGACGCGATCGCCACAAAAAGAACGGCCGCCAAGAGCCCGAACGAACTCAATTCTTTCAGGTTCATCTGCAGCCCCAGATAGGCGAAGAAAATCGGCGCCAGAAAGCCGTCACTGATACCCGCGATCGCTCTTTCGGTTTCCGTGTAGTGGGACGCGAGAAAGAACTTCTTGTCGATCAAGAGAGCCCCGAAGAACGCGCCGACCACAAAATGGAAACCGAGCGACTCACTGATTGAGCTGAACGCCAGGACAAAAACGACGACGATACCCAAAAGCGCTTCACTACCCAGAGTCTGGAACAAACGCTCAGGCCCCTGCTCGATGTGAAGCCCGTGCTTTTCGATCTGGTGCAAAATCCAGTTAAATCCAAGAACCAAGACCGCGAGAACCGCAAGCTTCCCCCCGATCTGGAGAATCGAGATCGCAATGGCCTGGTAACTTCTCATATTCGGCAGGTCGAGGATCACACCAAGGGCTAATAGTGCAGCCAGATCGCTGAAAATCGCGCTCGCAATTGAATAGCGGGCGATGTCGGTCCCTAAGAGCTTTAAGTCCCCTAGAATCCGCACCGCGACGGGAAGCGCCGTAATGGCGAGAGTCAGACCCAGAAAAACCGATCTCATCACATCGAGACTGAAGGCGGCGCCAACCAAAACACCCGAGACCAACGGAATCACAAAGCTCAAAACAGAAATCAGAATACCGCGACCGCGGAAAGCGCTCATGACCTCGCCGAAATTCATTTCGAGCCCGGCGGTTAAGATCACGAAGAACACGGCAAGTTCCGAAATCGCCGAAAGCGCCTCATTGGGTTCGATAATGTTGAGAAGAGTCGGTCCCAAAACCACGCCAGCCAGCATTTCCCCGACAAGGGCCGGCTGTTTAACGAGAACCATTGCGCGCCCAAAGACCCGAGCGAGCACCGTTAAAAGAAGAAGGCTTGTCAATAATGGCACTTCGCGATCTTATCACTAACTTATTTCGATCGAACTACTGAAATCGAGGGCCGTTTTTGAAATTCGACAAATGTCTAGACCGAACCAATCATTCAAAATGCAAACGAGTTGAAATCCAAAATGTGGCCAGTGATTCCTGATTCGAACTTGATGAATTCCGTGGAAGGCTACATATTTAGGGGCGAAATTCAAACTACTTCATCAGGCTTCTGACGCATTTGCTCAGCACGGACTGACATGCGGTGAGCCACGGCGATTCCGGAGAGCGTTGATATGGAACACCTGCCACCGATGATTTACGACCTCACGATCATTTTGATGGCCGCGGCGATCAGCACCATTGTCTTCCGACGCCTGAAGCAGCCGATCGTACTCGGCTACCTGATCGCGGGCTTCATTGTCAGCCCTTACTTTCCGTGGGGCCCCACCGTCGTCGATAAAGAAGGTGTCCATTTATGGGCGGAAATCGGCGTCATCTTCCTGCTCTTCGGCCTCGGGCTCGAGTTCAGCTTTAAAAAACTTGCCAAAGTCGGCCGAAGCGCCACCATCGCCGCCGTTTTCGAGCTGATCACCATGTCCGCGGTCGGCTATCTCCTGGGCCGCGCGCTCGGCTGGCCGAGCATGGATAGCATTTATCTCGGCGCTATTCTCGCTATGTCGTCCACGACTATCATTATCCGCGCCTTCGAAGAAACAGGAGCCAAAGGGAAAGGCTTCGCCAACCTGGTGTTCGGGATCCTCATCGTGGAAGACTTGATGGCGATTCTCCTCATGGTCATCCTGACAGCCATCAGCGTGCCGGGCAACTTCTCAGGCTCCAATCTCCTGTATCTTTCAGCCCGGCTCGGATTCTTCCTTCTGCTCTGGTTCCTCATCGGTATCTATGTTTTGCCCACGGCATTAAAGCGCGTACGCAGCTACCTCACCAATGAGATCATGCTCGTGGTATCCATCGGTCTTTGCTTCATGATGGTGATCATCGCCAGCAAAGCCGGATTCTCGTCGGCTTTAGGTGCCTTCATCATGGGCTCGATCTTGGCCGAAACCGAAGAGGGCGAGAAAATTGAACACCTCCTCCTTCCGGTCAAAGATCTTTTCGCCGCCGTGTTCTTCGTCTCGGTCGGGATGATGATCGATCCCAAGATCCTCAAGGACCATTTCGGTCCCGTGATCCTCATCACGGTTATCACCATCGTCGGCAAATTGATCGGATCGGGTCTCGGCGCCTTCCTCTCCGGTCGAAGCCTGAAACACTCCGTGCAGGCGGGTATGAGCTTGGCGCAAATCGGTGAATTCTCGTTCATCATCGCGACCTTGGGGGCTTCTCTGAAAGCGACAAGCGAATTCCTTTACCCGATCGTCGTCGCCGTCTCCGCCGTGACGACATTTACAACCCCCTACCTCATTAAGAGCTCTGGCACGGTTTATAACTGGATCGAACGCAGCTTGCCGGACCAGTTCCTTCTCCGCTTGCAGAACTACGAAGCGGCCATGTCGGCACCCGCGAAAGAAGGCCCCCTGGGACTTCTCTGGCGCGTATACGGGCTTGCTGCCTTGCTAAACTCAGTGGTCGTTATCGCCATCGCTTTGCTTGGCGGTCACATCATCATGCCGCTTCTTGTTGACACCTTCGGCGATCATTTCGGCTTGCGGCTTGGAGCCTGCGTGGTGGCTCTCCTGCTTTCTTCGCCGTTTTTGCTCGCCATCATGCTGAAAGTTCCGAAAAAACTTTCCACGGAAGAAACCGCAAACCTCGCCCGGCTGAGAAGACTCCAGTTGGGAGTCACAATCATGCGCGTGATCTTGGGCATCTCGCTCATTTCAGTGGTCGTGCAGCAATTCAGTCGCACCAGCACCGTGCCTTTGATCCTTCTCATCGGCGCGCCGATCGTCATGTACTCGCTTCGCAAGTACATCGAGCCGTTCTACGCGGCGGTGGAAAACCGCTTCCTAAGCAACCTGAACGCCAAGGACCTGGCAGCCGTCGAAAAAATGGAAAAACGGCCGCAGCTCGCGCCGTGGGATGCGACCTTCTCAAGCTTCGTCGTTTCGTCCGACTCGCCGATCGCGGGTAAAACAATCGAAGAGTCGAAGTTCCGCACTCAGACCGGCGCCACCATCGCGATGATCGACCGCGGTCGCCAGCGCATTTTCGCCCCCAAAAGGTCGGACCGCCTTCTCCCGAATGACCGGCTGTACCTCATCGGCTCCGATGAGCAAATCGAGGTCGCCCGCTCGTTGATCGAAGGCGACCATGCGGAAATACCCCACCGGCAAGACGAGCTTTTCGGCCTCGAATCGTTCACGATCGAAGAAGATTCGATCTTCGCCCACAAAACCATCCGCGACTGCGGTATCGGCGATACGCTCAACGGCCTCATTGTGGGCATCGAACGCGACGAAAAGCGGATCCTGAATCCAGAGTCCTCCATGACCCTCTATCCCGGCGACCTCGTTTGGATCTTCGGTCACCGCAACACCATCAACCAGTTGAAACTCAAAAAGACCGAGGGTTCCTTAAGCCCCGTTTGAAGCCATATTCACGATTTAGCCACGGGCGGGTCAATCATCCCGCCCCGCGCAGTATTATCTATAAAGCCAACGCGGCACTCGCATACGGCCATGGATCGGGGAACTCCAATGACGTCGTTTTATTACGGATTGTCCACGCTCCTCCGGGCCGCTTCGGCTTCAGGCCCGCTCTTTCTTTCGCTCTCCGGGCAATCGCTTTCGGGGAGACCCATCTCCCGAAAAGACCTTCTCGGACAACCGACTCTCGTCGTTCTAACCCCGAGCCGCAAAGACCGTAAACTCTCCGGACGGTGGTTTAAGATTCTAAGTGAAACGTTCTCAAGTAATGTCCGCATTCGCGACATCGTTCTCATCGATCCGCCGTTTTTCATGTCCGAACAA
Source organism: uncultured Bdellovibrionales bacterium (assembly GCA_937927435.1). GTDB lineage: Bacteria > Bdellovibrionota > Bdellovibrionia > Bdellovibrionales > JAMPXM01 > CALBDW01. The sequence goes on along the minus strand of CALBDW010000160.1, from coordinate 15,054 downwards.
GAATTTGTGGCGCGAGCCCGAAAGGCGGTTCCCAGAAAACACTGGGATGAAACTTGGCTCGTACCGGACGTGCGCCAAGGGGAAAACAACGACCTTTCCGAGCAAAGCGAAAAGACCTACGTCTATGTTTTGGACAGCGAAGGGGATGTCATCGCCCGCGTCGGCGGCGAGCCGAGCGAAGAAAAAATCGAAAAAATCAAGCACACGCTTCTTTCCATCACGCCGCTTGCGCCCGTCCCCATGCCCGACCCACGCGAACCGCGCTAAGCCCCGACGCTGACAATGAGCCCCAGATAGACATCTTCTCCCTTTGGGTTCGGTCGACGAACGCGGAGAAGAACCTCGCCCGAAACTTTCTCAAGCTTCGAGGAAAACTCCTTCACGCTGCGAACGGGCTCGCCGTTCAGCTCTAATACGATATCCCCCGGCTGAATTCCCGCTTCCGCCGCCGGACCTCGCGGGACAACCTGAACGACGACAACACCCTTGGTCGAAGTCGGGACACCGAGTTCTCTCGCAAGTTCCGCGTTCATGTTCTCAAAACGCGCGCCGAGTTTCGAAGAACGCCTCTCCGATTCCCGCTGTCTCTTCGGAGGCTCACCTCCCCGCGACGGCCGCTCACCGAGTTGCACCTGCAGGCGGTTCTCTTTCCCGTTCCGCTTGATCACGATGGGAACCTTCTGCCCCGGCGGCGTGGACGAAATTTCGCTAATCAACTCATCCGCCGTCTTGATCGTTTTGCCGTTGAACGAAACGATGACGTCAAAGGGTTGAAGGCCAGCCTTGTGGCCCGGACTTCCCTCGCTGGTCTGCACGACGTAAGGCGCCTCAAGTCCTTTCACTCCGAGCTTTTCGGCGATCTCCGACGTGAGATCTCGGACGACGACGCCGAGATACCCGCGCACGATTCGCCCTTTCTCCCGAAGCTCCGGCAAAACGCCTTTCACAGAGTTGATTGGAATCGCAAAACCGATCCCTTGCGCGCCCGCATGAACCGCATTATTGACCGCGATCACCTCTCCTTTCAGATTCACCAAAGGGCCACCTGAATTCCCCGGGTTGATGGGAGCGTCGGTCTGTATATAGGTCGTTAAAGGGAAATCGGGCGACGGGCGACCTTTTTGTGAAATAATCCCGTGAGTCACCGAGTGCCCCTGCCCGAAAGGATTTCCGATGGCCAAGACATATTCGCCCACTTGCGCCCGGTCGGAATCGCCGAGAACGACGGGAACAAACGCGCGCCCTTTCTCTTGGGCTTCAAGAAGAGCGATATCAAGCTCCGGGTCCCGCCCGATCACTCTCGCTTTCGCCGGTCGTTCGCCAGGATGTTCCGTAAACGAGATCGAGATTTCCGCCGCTCCGTCGATAACATGATTGTTCGTCAGAATGATGCCGCTTGCATCGATGATGAAGCCCGACCCGAGAGCGACGAGACTCGGAAACGCATCGGGGAAAGGAAAGGGAAACGGCGCCCCTCGACCGCCGCGCCCGAAAAACTCTTCAAAAAGTCGACGGAAGAATTCTTCCGGTAGCGGGGCGCCCTCCGGACGCCCTACGCGGGTGACGCTGGAAATATTCACGACCGATGGGATCACTTTCTTCGAGACTTCAACGAAAATATTAGCGCTCTCGCCGGATGCGACAACCATCAACGACGGCGGAGTAGGCGCCTCTTGACTCGGCGTTTGGGCGAATGCCGCGGAGACCCATCCGACCGTAAAAACAATACAGAAAAAACTGCCGAGCCGAAACCAAGGCACGCATATCACCTCCCCCGCCCTTTTCCGGCGCCCACCAAGATAACCCACCCGATGGGCCTTGCGAATAAGGCTTTTGGTGGTTAGAACGTCCCCATGTCGATACTGCAATTCAATCCCCACGAATTTTTGGCCCAACATAAACCATCCGCCGATTGGATCGGCTTGCGCACAGTGAGAGAAGTCACCTCATCGCGAGTCGTGCGTCTCGATCGGCCTGATCGAAACCATACGGATCTTGATCAGGGTGCGATGATCGAAGTTCTCATCGATGGTCATTTCGGATACGCCGGCACCGCCGATTTAAGCGCGGAAGGCCTTAAGCGCGCTCTCGACCGAGCGATTGAAGCAACCCGCGCCGCGAGCAAGAAACGCGTTTTCCGCTTCACGACCGAAGAAAGACCGAACGCGCGCGGCGAATACCGCAGCATACGGCAGAAAAACTTGGATGAGACAAGTTTGGCCGAAATCACCGACTGCTTGATGGCCGCATCGAAGGCGATGAGCATTTCGGACACAATCGCGAATCGTGTCGCGTCAGCGATGATCATCCAGACGCAGACCGACTTCTTCTCCACGTCCGGTGCCGAGATCCGCCAAAACTTCGACTTGGTGAACATTGATTTCGCGGCGACCGCGGTACGGGGTTCGGAATCCCAGACACGGACTTACTCGAAAATGGGGCAATGGGGCGGTGAAGTTTTTGAAAAAGACTTTTTCGTCGCAGAGGCCGAACGGACCGCGAAAGAAGCTCTCGAGCTTATCGAAGCTGAAAACTGCCCCGAAGGAAAATTCGATCTCCTGCTCTATCCGGACCAAATGATCCTGCAAATCCACGAGTCAATCGGGCACCCGCTCGAAATCGACCGCATTTTGGGCGACGAAAGAAACTACGCCGGCTGGAGCTTCGTGAAGCCTGAGGACTTCGGCCGATTGCAATACGGCTCGCCCCTCATGAACGTGACATTTGACCCGACCCAGCCTCACGAGTTCGCAAGCTACGCGTTTGACGACAGCGGAAATCCCGCAACGAAAGAATTCCTTATTAAAGACGGGATTCTTCTGCGTGGCCTCGGCTCGCTCGAGTCGCAACGCCGCTCGCAGCTACTCGGGGTCGCCAACTACCGCTCTTCATCATGGAACCGGGCGCCGATCGACCGCATGGCGAACATCAACCTCGAACCCGGAGCCTTGTCGCTCGAGGAATTGGTTTCACAGATGAAGCGCGGAGTGATCATGAAGACCAACCGTTCCTGGTCCATCGACGACTACCGCAACAAGTTCCAGTTCGGTTGCGAATACGGCCAGTGGGTCGAAGACGGCCGCATCGTCAAAACGGTCAAAAACCCCAACTACCGCGGCATCACAGTAGACTTCTGGAACCGTCTTGTCGGTGTGGGCAACGCGGACTTGGTCGAAACCTTGGGTTCTCCCTATTGTGGGAAAGGCGAGCCAAATCAAGTGATCCGCGTCGGCCATTCGTCGCCGCCCTGTCTCTTCCGCGAAGTTGAAGTCTTCGGAGGTCACGCATGACACATAAAAGCGAATTCACCCATCATCTACGCCGCTACTTCCAAAGGGCTTCCGAAGCGCTTTTTAAGGAGCTTCGGTCTGGTGAAGAACTGACATTGAGCTTAAAGGCCGAAGATCAACTCTACGTCCGGTTCAACGGTAATCTCGTGCGCCAAAACACCAACGTCGAACAGATCAATCTGACGCTGGGATACCAAGGCGGAGGGCGCACAGTTTCGCAATCGACGACCGTGAGCGGAAACGCGGACCGCGATATCCCGCACCTGCTGCATCTTTTAAATGCTTGCCGCGAGGAAGCGCGGGTCTTGCCTTCCGATCCCTATCAAGTCCCCTTTCAAAACAATGGGGAAAGCTACAACGAGTTTCAAGGCGAGCTTCCCCCCGTGGACCAGCTCTTTGACGAAATCACAGCTCCGGCAGCGGGTCTTGACCTAGCGGGTCTTTTCGCCGGCGGCGCCAGCATCCGCGCCAACCGCAACTCGCACGGGCAGGATCATTGGTTCGCGACCGAAACCTTCTTCATGGATTACTCGCTCTACGACGGCCCCCGCGCCGCCAAGGGTGTCTACGCCGGGGCGCAATGGAACTCGACGGACTGGGCCGCCAATCTCGCGCGTACGCGGGAGCAACTCCAGCTGCTCTCGCTTCCGCAGCAAAACATCAAACCGGGCCGCTATCGCACTTATCTTGCGCCGGGGGCGGTCTCGGAACTGCTGAGCATCCTGAGCTGGGGCGGATTTTCGGCATCCGCCTGGAAACACGGATACTGCCCGTTTAAGAAACTCGCCGAAGGCGAAGCGAAACTCTCGCCTCTCTTCACTTTAAAAGAAAACTTCTCGTTGGGACTTTGCCCGCGCTTTAATTCTATGGGCGAAGTGGCTCCGGAGACGTTGACCCTTATCGAAAACGGTGAATTGCGGGAGTTTCTTGTCAGCTCCAAAACCGCGAAAGAGTACGGTCTCAAATCCAATGCCGCTGAACGGAGTGAAAGCCCGCGTTCTCCCGAAATCGCCGCCGGCTCAATCGACGAAAAGCAGATTTTGCGGGAGATCGGGACAGGGCTTTACCTTTCAAACCTTCATTATTTGAACTGGAGCGATCACATGTCGGCCCGGATCACGGGTATGACCCGCTACGCCTGCTTCTGGGTCGAAAACGGCGAAATCGCAGGCCCCATCAAAGATCTCCGCTTTGATGAAAGCATGTACGAGGCACTGGGCTCCAAGCTCGTCGGCCTCACCTCAACCTCCGAGATCGAGCCAGCCGTTGGCACCTACGACATCCGCTCCGTGGGCGGTGTTCGCGTCCCTGGTATGCTCATCGACGATTTCACCTTCACGCTTTAAAAGCCTTCAAGGAGCCGCGCAGTTCGGGCGGCTCCTTCATTACATTCAAACTGCGACACGCCGACTCACATCGGGCGTCAAAACCGCCCAGAGTCAAAAAAATGCTTAATTTTTCACAGAGAGCTTCGTCTGGTAGCGATAACCCTTGTCATAAGGGGCTTTTTTCAACGATTCTTTTCAGCCGGGCAGGTGCCGTAAACCGATCGGGTATAAAGGAGTTTCGCTCATGTTGAAAATCGATCTTGAAGGAAAACTCGCACTCGTCGCCGGCGTTTCCGATGACCAAGGATTCGGATGGGCGATCGCCAAAGCATTCAAAAAAGCCGGTGCGCGTGTGATCGCCGCGTGCTGGCCGCCGGTCATGGGAATTCTGCAAAAAGGACTCGAACGCGGAAAGTATGACACAAGCCTTGGCGACGGCACCGAACTCGTTTTCGAAAAAATCTATCCGCTCGATGCGATGTACGATACGTGGGAAGATGTGCCCGAGGATATCCGCACCAACCGCCGCTATCAAGACCAAGGCGACTTTACCATCTGCGGCCTGCGGGACGCGATCGTCCGCGACTTCGGCGAAGGTGCCCTGAACATCGTCGTTCATTCGCTCGCGAACGGTCCTGAAGTACAAAAGCCTCTCATGGAAACCTCTCGCGCCGGCTATCTGGCCGCAAATTCAGCCAGCACTTACTCGTTTGTCAGCATGGTGAGCCACCTTTCGCCGATCATGGCCAAAGGGGGAAGCTTTCTCACCCTTTCCTACCGCGCAGCCGAGTGTGTGATTCCCGGGTATGGCGGCGGAATGAGTTCCGCGAAAGCCGCACTCGAAGGAGACACGCGCACACTCGCCTTTGAAGCGGGACGCCGTTACGGCCACCGCGTGAACGCGATCAGCGCCGGTCCTCTCGCGTCGAGAGCGGCCCGCGCGATCGGAACGATTCAACGTTCGATCCTGTATTCGCAGATGAACGCTCCTCTCACGAAAACGCTGACGTCCGACGAGGTCGGAAACACGGCGGCTTTCCTCTGCTCGGATCTCGCCAGCGCGATCACGGGCGAGGTCGTTCATGTCGATAACGGCTTGAGCATCATGGGCGTCGCCGTTTCTGCGATCCAAGAGCTGGAGAAGGCCGACGCGAACACCACGGAAACGGCCCCGGCGGAATAAACGCTTTTGGACGAAGGCGGCGCTTTAAACAGGCGCCGTTTTCTTAGAACTGAATTCTCATCCCGAGACCCAGGCTCTTGTCTGTGGCCAGCAAGCCAGCCGCCCAATGCCACGACGGACCGTACATCAGTGACACATCGAACTCGACGTCGCGCTCGTGACCCCAGCCGGGGCGCCACGACAGCTCGACATCGGAAAAGAAAGCCTGCGTCCACTGGAAACGTTTCTCAAGATCGATTCGGAATTTCCCCTCGTGCTGAAGAAGAAGCTGCGTATCAATCCGCATCGGAAGTGTGTATCCGATCCCGATTGTTCCATAGGCTTTATCGTGATAAAACGTCGCGCCCCCGACGACGTTTAAAAAATTTCCGAACCATCGACGATAAACGACATCCCCTTCACTCGCCCATGCTTCATGGAGCGAAAAATGCTTTCCCTCCGCATTATGTGTTTCAAACGCCGCCTCGAATTCGTCCCAAGTGCGCGCGAGCCGCAGCTTGCCGTGCGCCGTGTGGGATGCCGCTAAGATTCTCGCGTAAGTGTAAACGTGATCGTGCCGGTGCGGATCCTGCTCGTCATATTTCTTCATCTCCGGCGTCGGTTCAAAGTTTCGGTATTTCACGAAACGCGCCATCCCGTTTTTCATGTGATAAAGGTTGTGGCAATGGAGCATCCACACGCCTGGCTCGTTGGCGTAAAACTCGATCGTTCTCTTCCCGTGAGGAGGAACATCGACCGTATGTTTGAGCGGAGCACGTTTTCCGCCCGCATTGAGCACGCGAAAGAAGTGCCCGTGAAGATGCATCGGATGATGCATCATCGTCTCATTTTCAAAAGTGATGCGTACGATATCCCCTTCATCGATTTCAATCAGACGGTCTTCATGAATCGCCTTTCCGTTAATATGCCAGACGTAGCGTTCCATATCGCCGCCAAGAACCAGTTTTAAGTCATAGATCTTGGCGTCTTCGGGAAGTTCCGTCGATTCGACTGCACGAAGCGCATCCACGGTCAGACTTTCGATCACTGGCTCATGCTGAGCGTGACGACCTCCGTGCCCCTGATCCGCGTCGCCGTGGTGATCGCCATGAGGTCCGCCATGCACCGAGTGGCCGCCGCGCTCCATCGGAACATAGAGATCCGGCATCGGCTTGTCAGGAGCATGAACCTTTTCACCCATCCCGATCCAGCCCGAAGCGAATCCAGTTCCATCTTGAGCGGTGGCGCGTAATTCGTAATTCTTGTGTTCCTTAAGGGTAAAGAGGATGTCGTAGGTTTCGCCCATTCCCAACAAGAGCTCTTTCGCCCGAACCGGCTCGATATCGACACCGTCGGCCGAAATCACCGTCATCAGCTCCTGCCCCAAGGAAACATGGAAATAACTTGAAGCCGCCGCATTAATGATCCGGATGCGGATTCGTTCTCCTGGATGCGCGAGGAGAAGCTGGGAATCGATCTTACCGTTGATGAGAAAAGCGTCGTATCCCACGTCCGAAAGATCCATCCCTCCCATCCTCGCCCACTCGTTCGCGAGATACGTCTTCAAGGCTCGGGCTCGGATCGCGCCGGATATCGAGCGAATCGAGTTTTTCTTATAAAGATAGTAATCGCCGTCTTTCCGCAGATTACGCATGATTTGATCGGCGTTTTCGTCCGACCAATCGCTTAAAACAACGACCAGCTCTTTGTCGTAATCAATCTTTCTTTTCTTCGGATGAACGATGAATGCGCCGTAAACACCCTTTTGTTCTTGAAGGCCCGTGTGCGAATGGTACCAATATGTTCCATGCTGGCGGAGCTTGAAGCGAAACGTCCTCGACTGCCCCGGCAAAATAGGCGGCGTGTTGACATACGGAACGCCGTCTTCAAGAGGAGGAAGCAGGATTCCGTGCCAGTGGATCGACACCTCCTGGTTCGCCACCTCGTTTTTCACAACGATTTCGGCTTCATCTCCCTCCGTAAACTCCAACGTCGGCGCCGGGATACTTCCGTTTACGGTCAAGGCGAAGTCCACCTCTTTCTTCCCGCTCATGTTTAACTTTTCGTTGCGCACGACCAGTTCATAGCGAACCGTTTTCGCAAGCGCCGAAGCGGAAAAAAAGGTCAATATCGAAACAAGAGCAACCCGTAACCTCAGCTTCATCGCATCCCCATACGGCTCTATCGTCCGGCTAAATTTTCCAAGATCGGACAGTCGGGCCGACTGTCACCACGGCAGTTCCGGGCCAAGTGTTTCAGCGTATCGCGCATCGCCTCAAGCTCTCTGATCCTCTCGTCCAGCCGCATGATATGCTTTTGGACAAGAATTTTGACCTCGGAGCTCGCCCGCGATTTATTCCGCCAAAGGCCGACAAGTTGTTTGATTTCCTTCATCGAAAATCCGAGACTTCGCGCTCTTTTCACGAAAATGAGCGTGTGCACATCCGCATCCGTATAGACGCGGTAACCTGACGCCGTCCGGCTCGCTTTTGGAATGAGGCCTATGGATTCATAATGACGAATCAACTTGGCGTTGACGCCCGACGCCTTGGCCGCTTCACCGATATGCATGTCACCCTCACAAACTCGTCTTGAGACTAAAGCTTCCAATTATTGAAAGGTCAAGAAGAGTTGATTTGACCTTCCCATGATTGGAGGGTTGATAGTAGCGATGAACGCGTTCAAACGGAGACGGAGAATGGACGAACGATTCGCTATCGATCCCGTTTGCGGAATGAAAGTCGATCCGGAAGCCCCGAGAGGCGGACAGGCCTTCTACAAAGGTACAAGTTACTATTTTTGCAATCCCAAGTGCAAAACGAAGTTCGAAGCGGAGCCCGAAAAATACCTTCGGAACAAAGCAATCCCCGTCTCCGAAGCAGATAAAGCAAAAACCTTTACTTGCCCGATGCATCCGGAAATCCGGCAAAAAGGCCCGGCCGCTTGCCCCCTTTGCGGGATGGCTTTGGAGCCGGAGGAGATCGGATTCGAAGAAGAGATTCATCCGGAGCTTGCCGACTTCACGAAGCGACTGAAAATATGTCTTGTTTTCACGATCCCACTCCTGCTTCTCGCGATGTCGGATCTGATTCCGGGCCAGCCGGTCCAGAAAGCCGTTCCGGGCTGGCTTAATGCTCTCATCCAATTCGCGCTCGCGGGTCCCGTTGTTCTTTGGGGCGGCCTTCCGTTCTTCAAGAAGGGATGGGATTCCGTCCGCTCCCGTCACCTCAACATGTTCACGCTCATCGCGATCGGGACAGGTGTGGCCTATGCTTACAGCGTGATCGCCACTTTCTTCCCGCAACTTTTCCCTGAGCATTTCCGCATGCACGGGATGATCGCGGTTTATTACGAGGCCGCCGCTGTCATCACTTCGCTCGTCCTTTTAGGTCAAGTTCTCGAGTTGCGCGCCCGAGGACGTACGGGCAATGCGATTCGCGCCCTTCTGGGACGTGCGCCCAAAACCGCCAGAAAAATCCTTCCGGATGGACGTGAGGAGGATATTCCGATCGAAGACATTCGGATTGGAGACCGGCTACGCGTGCGTCCCGGCGAAAAAGTGCCGGTCGACGGCAAAGTCGTCGAAGGAAAAAGCTTCGTCGACGAGTCCATGATTACAGGCGAACCTCTATCGGTCGAAAAAGGCCCCGGTAGTGCCGTCACTGGAGCCACCATGAACGGAACAGGAACGTTCGTCATGGAAGCGACTCGTGTAGGCTCGCAAACGCTGCTTGCTCAAATCGTGAGAATGGTCGCGCAAGCCCAAAGAAGCCGCGCGCCGATCCAAAGACTCGCCGATTTCGTCTCAGCGTACTTCGTCCCCACCGTTATCCTGATCGCCGTGGTTACCTTTCTCGTGTGGCTCAAATTCGGTCCCGAGCCCGCTTTGACTTACGCGATCTTGAACTCCGTGGCGGTCCTCATTATCGCCTGCCCTTGCGCTTTAGGTCTCGCAACCCCCATGTCTGTTATGGTCGGCATCGGGAAAGGCGCGAGCCACGGAATCCTCATTAAAAGCGCGGAAGTCCTCGAAGAAATGGAAAAGATCTCCGTTTTGGTGGTCGATAAAACCGGAACCCTCACCCTCGGCAAACCTCGGCTACACGCTATTTCCGTTCTCCCCGACTGGAACGAAAACGAAGTTCTGAAACTCGCCGCCGCCGTCGAAAATACAAGCGAACACCCGTTGGCCAAAGCGATCGTCACGGAAGCCAAGAAACGCAGCCTTGAACTTCTCGCCGTCGGCGATTTCTCCTCCATGACGGGCCTCGGTCTTAAAGGCCGGGTCGACGGGCAAGAAATCCTCGTCGGAAACAAACACCTCATGAACAAGTTCCGCGTCGGAATCGAACCTCTGGAACGAGCGGCGGAAACCTTGCAGCGTTCCGGTGCCGGCACTGTGTTCATCGCCGTCGACCGGAAACCCGCCGGCCTTATCGCCGTACAGGACCCCATTAAAGCTACGACGAAAGATGCCATCGAGTACTTCCACAAAAACGGCATTAAAGTCGTCATGCTCACAGGCGATAACCGCTTCACAGCCGCCGCCGTCGCATCGCAAATCGGTATCGACCGTTTTGAAGCCGAACTCCTGCCCGACCAAAAACAGCAATACGTCAAACAACTCCAAGCGGCCGGCGAAGTCGTGGCGATGGCCGGAGACGGCATCAACGACGCGCCCGCGCTAGCTCAGGCCAATATCGGTATCGCGATGGGAACCGGGACCGACGTCGCAATCGAAAGCGCCGGAATCACGCTCATTAAGGGCGATCTCACGGGCATCGCCCAGGCCCATCAACTGAGCAAAAAAACGATGGCGAACATACGGCAAAATCTCTTTTTCGCTTTTGTCTATAACACTCTCGGAATACCTGTGGCCGCCGGCGTTCTTTTCCCGTTTTTCGGCCTTCTCCTGAGCCCGATGTTTGCGAGCCTCGCGATGAGCTTAAGCTCCGTATCGGTGATCACAAACGCGCTCCGCCTGCGAAACTTAAAACTTTATTCCGCCAAAAATCTCCTCACTTCTTCGGCCGGCCAACGGTAATGGTTGCAGTCACCATCAACCAGGCGGAGCGTGACTTTTACGCCCTTTTTCCGCGCCTCGTCGGCCCATTCTTTCGGTCCCTCGAAGAGTCCGAAATCGTCGTGCTGACAAGCCGTCACGTAAACCGGCGGCATCTTACATGCGTTTCGCATGAGTGCTGATGGACGGTTTTCACGCCAGCGCTTTGGGTCTTCATAGTTCCTCACGATCAGGAAGCTCGGGCGCCAATCTCTGTTCCGCCAAAATGGAAGCCAGGGATCCGTACTGTCGGGAACCAGCATGGGATTCAAGAGCGCGCAACGTTCAAAAAGATCCGGCAAAGCCGCGCAGATCACCGCGAGATTCGCGCCCCCCATCGAGCGACCGAGCGCTTTGTACGGCTTCGGCAATCGAAACTTCGCCTCCAAATGAGGAAGGATGTTGTCTCTAAAGTTCGCCAGCGTCGCTTTTTCGGGACCGACAGTGCGCTCGGAATACGGGGTGATGAGCCACGAAATACCGAAGCTCACCACGACCACACGAATCGGCCCGAGTCCGTTGAGTACCGTATCGAGATCCACCTCATCCGCAAGCGACCTCTCCATTACTCTCGCGTCATCCAGAAGGCCATGAAAGAAGAACACGGTTTGCCGCGGGTTCGGAGCCGTTTCATAGACGCAATACTCAGCTCCCGAAACCGAGCCGCACTCCCGCCCCGTCCATCCGTCGGCGACGATGGAGCGCTTCCGAAAAGGCTCCGTGACCGCGCCAGTGATCGTCACGCAGGCGGTGAGAAATAAAAGAAACGCGAGCGGCAAAAAGCGCATCGCCCCATTCTTTCTTCGATAGGCCGAGGTCCTCAACTCTAAACACGCAATGTCTAACGTGAATCTAGTCTCTCCAGTTATAAAAACTGCCTCACAAGCCCCAACTCGTCTCGTTGTGAGACAATCGATCACAGCTTTTGAACCTTGCACCGCGACTTACGGCCGAAATACCAAATTTCTCTCCCCTCGAAATTCGAGTTTCATGCGCCGCCTTCCGATAATGAAGGAACGTAAGCCTCTGAATTAATGACATCGAGGAAGCTCGCCGTGAAAAGGTCGTTTATTATCCTATTTGGTCTGTCTTCGCTCTTAATCGTGTTGTCGTCCGTGACAAGAGCCGACGATAACTCAAGACGCACCCGCTCCGAAAAGCTTCTCGCCGAAATGATTTTTGAGACGTTCGCAAACTACTACGCGCACGCCGACACACCGGAAAAATTCGTCCAAGTTTTCGGTAAAGGACTTCCCGACAGGGAAAAAGAGATCCTTAAATCCAAACTGAAAAAGGAACAGAGGCCGAAGGTCACCTACCTGGGCGAAGGGCGGCTCCAGTTCGAAGTAGGCAATGAAACGATCCTTCTTCGCCCGCTCGATCTTTTCGCAAACCAGTATGAAGTCAACAACATCAAGTGGGTCTTTAATCCCAAAGACTCGCTCGAGTTTCAAACGAATCTACTATACAAAAAGCTTCTCAACGCTAAAAACCGCAAAACTTCGCTTTATCGTCTCATGGTTCCAGAGGCTGAAGCCCATCCACTCCTCCTTGCGGCCGCCCGCGGTTCCGTGGTCGCCGCCCGCTTCGCGTGGCCTTATATCGCGCGAGCTTCGGGATTCGTTCTCGAAAAGGCCGGTAAACTCGCCGGAAAAGTCCTCGAAGTCTCAGCCGTTTCCGCCAGCGGCGGTCTTATCAGCGGCGCCGCCATCGTCTCGCGCCAAGAAGGAGTTCCTTTTGAGCGGGCGCTGTTCTGCATCTTCTGGGGGCTTGCCGGCCATGTCTGCGAAAAAGAGCAGGTCAAGGCGAAACTTGGAGAACCGACGGAAACGTTTGAATCGATGAAGTTCGCGATCAACTCGTGCCCGACCAGCAAAGTTCCGGAATTCGTCGTCACCGTGATCGACGAAAAGGAAAAACGAAGAATTTCACGCATCATGAAATTCGACAATAATGGGAGGGTCACTGAAATCCAGGAATACCACGCGATTTCCGTCAGCGGGACAAACGACGGCCCCTTCATTGTCGATCCTTCCCGCGCGAAAGTTTACGTTTTCGATGGGGGAAAACTCTCGAAAGTTCGCTATATGAAATTCAAGCCTGCAGCCTATACCGAAGAATTCCTTCTTGAATACACGAACGGACCGCTCTACGGAAAACGAAGCGTCGTGATCGATCCTCGCATTAAGGGAGAGGATGCCATCGAGCACGCGGTGAAAATGCGGAACACGTGGCTCAACTCCATGCGCGACCCGGAGAACGACGAAACGTTCATCGACAAAGACGCCGAAAAGAGCGACGATCTCAAGAAGAAAGAAAACTGGCTGCAGCATGCGGCGGTCGTCTCAGTCATGGATAAACTCATGAGCGCCGCCTGTGACCCGGTTATCAAAAAAGAACTCGAAGCGCCTTCGACTTCGGGACCGACGGTCAACTGAGCCCTCGAACTCCCGTTCTCCATTCGAGCGCGGCGACGAAATTCGTCAGTGTCACGCTCGTTTAGCATTAAACGGGTCGTAGATTGTCACTTCGTTTGAACGTTTAAAAAAATCGAGAAAAAATTCGAAATCTCAACGGGTCTCATTTATACTCGCCGAATGCCGATGAGACTCGTATCGCTTTCTGTTCTTTCAATCGCCCTCGCGCTACCGCTTTCGGCGGGCGCCCGGACCGCTTCCCAATCTCCCCTGAGCGAACATTCCGCCTTGATCGCTCGTCTCCAAAAGATCTACGCGGACACCCACGAGGGGTACCCGATCCTCATTTTCGACCGGAACGAATTCGAATGGGAACTTGCGCAGCAGGGACTGATGGGGGACACGCAGTCGGACAAGCGCCTTGAGTTCATCGGGTCTTACTTTCAACAAAAGACGAACGTCGATCTTGACTTCGAGGATACAGTCAACCTCGAATCCTACACCAATCTTCTTGTCGATTCCGCTTTCGCTCTCCGCTTGTACACGAAAAACGGATGGGACAGGCCGAAGACGAAGTTATGCGTCGTCTTCCCCGCTCCCGAAAACTCGAACCAGAGGCTCGAAACTGAACGCATTTTGGGAATCGCCTCCATGCCCGAAGCGTACGACTCCATCCGGTACGAAAACATCAAGCCCCGGTTGAGCTACGAAGAACTACGTCTCTTTTCGCTCTTGCATGAAATCGGGCATTGCCTCGATCGTAAGTTCGTGCCCCAACCGTCTTTCGCCGGGGAATCTTCCTACGACCTACACCTGAGCGAGGCCTTCGCTGAGACCTTCGCCGCCCTCGCCATGGTTCGCGAAGGTTACCCAAACGTCGCCATGAAACGGGCCCAACTTCGAACCCTCTATTCGGGAATCATCGGGCCTTATCTCGCCGTCAATCCCCATCTCGGAATGGGCTCCCCGACGTTCGCTGACGGAGGCGTAATCTATCATCTCTTCCCCGTATTGCGAGCCGCGCATGTTCAAATCTTACGATCCCCCGGTCAGCTCGCGTCGGCGGATCTTACAAGCGTGATTGAAGCGGCTGAGCGCATCGTCAGCGAAAATGCGCTCCATTACCGCACGTTTGCGGCCATCTCATACTTTATGAAGCTCGGAGAAAAGGCCGCGCTTATCAACTACGAAGATTTGGCTTCCACAAGTCCCGATTTATTCGGCGAGGCCTTGCGAGGGTTAAAGCATTTCCTCGCTCTGAAAGAAGCTGTTCTCAAACATGCGATCGATCGAAACGCGCAGCCCAGTCGGCCGCAAGGCTCGCTTGCGCCAATTGATATGAGCGCGCTTTGCCGATCATTTAAGAGCCAGAACGCGGCGGACTTCTTTGAACAAGTAAACCGCTATCGTTCAGAGCTGCGCTCTCAAGTCGGCACACCCGAAGAACAGCGCACCCGCGCCCGCGAACTCAATGGGCTGCTGAAAAAAGCGGCTCAGATCTGCGTTCTTTGACAGAGGAACCCGATCCGCATCAGTGACCGAACAGCTTTAGCAGCGCGTCGCCTCCCCTAGGCGCCGGCGCGGGTGGAGTTTCTCCTTGATTTAATGGCTCTCGTTTCCTAAATTAACGCCTTCTGGCGGCGCGTGGCGCAGTCTGGTAGCGCACATGCTTGGGGTGCATGAGGTCGCTGGTTCAAGTCCAGTCGCGCCGACCAATTTAAACCATTGAAATCTTTGATTTTTGGTTCATGTCGGTTCATGGTGGGTGATCCCGCGTTTCCCTTTCAGGCACAGG
>CALBDW010000159.1 GCA_937927435.1 uncultured Bdellovibrionales bacterium | reverse complement strand
AAAGGCAGGGTCGCTTACTTCAACTTCGATCTGGCACGCGAGATGGGACTTCTTACTCCCGATCACAGCGACGAACTGACACCGGAACTCGAGAAGAAACTGCTTGAAACGTTCTCGATTCAAATCATCAACGAATACGACATGCAAAACGGCGTCCGGATTCCAAAGCACCTCATCAAAGAGCACCCGCACATGGCCACGCGCTATCTTCAACTACAACACGCTAACAAGCGCGGCCGCACGTCAGGAGACGGACGAAGCATTTGGAACGGTTATTTCCGCCATAAAGGGATCACGTGGGATATCAGCAGCCGCGGCACGGGCGTCACGTGTCTCGCGCCCGGCGCCGTCCAAGCCAACCGTCCGCTGCGCACGGGCGACGAGGAATTCGGTTACGGCTGCGGACGCGCGGACCTCAGCGAGCTATGGGGTTCCGCCCTCGTGTCTGAAATTTTGCATTTGCAAGGAATCGAAACCGAAAGAGTTCTCGCCATCATCGACATCGGAAAAGGCTGCGGCATCGGCGTCCGCGCCGCACGGAACCTTCTGCGCCCCGCCCATCTTTTTCTTTATCTCAAACAAGGACGGCTGGATGCGCTCAGACGCGCGACCGATTATTTCATCCGTCGGCAAATCGATAACGGCGTCTGGAATTTCGACTTCGATTCCCCGGACCGTTACCGCCGCATGCTCAAGGAAATCTCCCGATCGTTCGCCCGCTTCGCGGCCCAACTTGAAAGAGAATACATCTTCGCTTGGCTCGATTGGGACGGCGACAACGTTCTGGCGAGCGCCGGCATCATCGATTACGGCAGCATCCGACAGTTCGGGCTTCGCCATGACCAATACCGCTACGAAGACGTGGACCGCTACTCCACGAACCTGAACGAGCAGCGCGGGAAAGCCCGTTTGACGGTACAAGTTTTCGCCCAACTCGTTGATTTTATTGAGACCGGCCGGAGAAAACCCCTCCCCACGTTCGCGAACCACTCTTCGGTGCGCGAATTCGATCGCGAGTTCGAACGCCGTCTCCGGGAAATCTTCCTCGAGCAGACCGGCTTGAACCGACAGCAGATCGAGCAATTGATGAGAGAGAAGAAAGCGCTCGTCGAGAGTTATTACTCCGCCTTCCTCGCGCTCGAAAAATCCAAGACAAAAGCGCGCGTGCAAAAGCTGCCCGACGGGATCAATAGACCCGCGATCTTCAATATGAGAAAGGCTTTAAGGGAACTTGCCGGCGCCTTTGCCCGCGAGCCGGAGCTGATGCACGCGGGCGCCTTTTTCACCGCCGAAGAGTTACTGGCTTTGATCACCGCTTCGCACGCCAAAAGGTCCGACAAAAAACTCACGCCCCGTCTGCGGGCCCGCATCGAGCGCTTTCTCAAACTCTACACGCGTGTCATAAATAGCGCTTGCGGAAACGCCGCACGCGCGGCCGCCGAATTGAAGCAGATCGCCCAGAGAGCGGAACAACGGAACCGCGCCGCCCGGCTTACGGGGAACGGCGCCGAATTCGTCGTTGAAGAGATCATGAAAGCACAGAAACGCGGTCTGAGCTTCAACGAAATCTATTCAGCCCTCCAGCTTTTTATCGCCAGCCAAGCTGCGGATCCTGCAACGAAAGGGCGCCGCTTTCGCCCGCAGAGCTTAGCCTCCAACGCAGGCCGCCTTTACGAAGCATTCGTGCGTATCGCGCAGGAATTCGAGGAGGATATTTAGACTCCCCCTCTTCGTTGACAATCCCCCCTCATCGAGTAACTTACATTGTGTCCGCGCTGATTTGGCGCGCCGCAATAAAGGAACCGGTTCTTATGATCATTGTCACCGGAGCGAATGGCTTCATAGGAAGCGCGTTGGTTTGGGAACTCAACCAAGCCGGCCGCGAAGACATTATTTGTGTTGATTCCGTTTCACTCGCCGAGCGCCCTGGGCCTCTGAAAAAGAGACGCTATCTTTCGTTTCTCTTGAAAGACGAAATCTGGAAGTTCCTCGAAAGCCCGGAAGCCCGCACGAAAGTCGAAACGGTCTTCCACATGGGGGCCTGCTCGTCCACAACGGAAACCAACGTCGCGTTTCTAACGGAAAACAACGTCGAATACACGCGTCGTCTTTGGGAATGGTGTACGGCGAACCAAAAAACTTTCATTTACGCTTCAAGCGCGGCCGTGTACGGAGACGGCTCGAAAGGCTTTGAGGATTCCTTGCCTTCGAAAATTTTCGAACCGCTCAATCCCTACGGCGAGTCGAAGGCCGCGTTTGACCGTTGGGTCGAAGAGCAAACCCTGACCCCGCCGGTTTGGTTCGGCTTGCGCTTCTTTAACGTCTTCGGTCCCAACGAATACCACAAAGGATTCATGTGCAGCGTCCCCTTCAAAGCTTTCGTGCAAATCCAGGAGAAGAGTTCGCTCACTTTGTTCCGTTCCCATAATCCGAATTACGAAGACGGCAAACAGATGCGCGACTTCGTCTACGTGAAAGATGTCACACGCTGGATGCTCGAACTGATGAACCGGAACGGCCTGCGTTCCGGAATCTACAACATGGGATACGGACAAGCGCGCACCTGGCTCGATTTGGCCACGGCCGCCTTCAAAGCTCTGGGCAAGCCCATGAACATCGAGTGGACGGACATACCTGAGGCCATGCGCCCCCGCTACCAGTACTTCACCGAAGCAAAAATGGACAGATTGCTCGCCCTTGGGCTTTCAAAGCCACAGTGGCCCCTGGAGCGTGCCATCGATGATTATTTGGCAAACTATCTTGCCAAACAGGGCTACGGGGAGGATTCGTATCTTTGAGGCTTGTCTATGGAGAGATTGGCGATGCTTCCTTCACATTTAAGAAAATACGTTGTCGATCAGGATTATTCGCGTTACACGCCCGTCGACCAGGAAGTCTGGCGCCACATTCTGCGCCAGTTGAAAAGCTATCTCTCCGTCCATGCGCATCCTTGCTATTGCGACGGCCTTGAAAAAACCGGCATCGAAGTCGATCGCATTCCTGACATCAAAGTGATGGGCGAAAAGATGGAAAAATTCGGCTGGCGGACGGTCGCTGTCAGCGGCTTCATCCCGCCCGCGGCGTTCATGGAGCTTCAAGCCCTGGGTTATCTGCCGATCGCCTCCGACATGCGCACGATCGACCATCTCGGCTATACGCCCGCGCCCGACATCGTTCACGAAGCCGCGGGCCACGCGCCGATCTTGGTGGATGAGGAATTTTCCGCCTATCTGCGCTCGTACGCCCAAGTGGCGCGCAAAGCGATAATCAGCCGCGAAGACATGGATCTATACGAGGCGATCCGCATTCTTTCCGACGTGAAGGAAGACCCGAATTCGACGCCCGAGCAGATCCGCAAGGCCGAAGAACGGCTGACGAGGGTCTCCAACTCGATCTCGCATATTTCCGAAGCTACTTACCTGAGCCGAATGAACTGGTGGACGGCTGAGTACGGCCTCATCGGCAGCTTGGACAACCCGAAAATTTTCGGCGCCGGCCTTCTTTCCTCCGTTGGGGAATCCAAATCCTGCCTCGATCCCAAGGTGAAGAAGATTCCGTTGACCATCGATTGCATCAACTACTCGTACGACATCACGGAGCCGCAACCCCAGCTTTTCGTCACCCCGAGCTTCCAACACTTGGGTGACGTGCTCGAAGAGCTCGCCAAACAAATGGCGTTCCGGGTAGGCGGCGCTGAAGGCCTTAAGAAGATCCTGCTTGCGAAGACGGTGAACACCGTCCAGTTGAATTCGGGCCTGCAAATCAGCGGCAAACTCAAAGACTACGCCGTCACCGGCTCCGAAGTCGCGTATCTGCAGTTTGAGGGTCCGACACAGCTCTGCTATCAGGACCGCGAGCTGGAAGGCCACGGAACGTCTTATCACTCACATGGCTTCGGCTGCCCCGTCGGTCTCCTTGAGGACGCTGACAAATGCCTGTCGAAATTCACTGATGAGGACCTCAAAGCGAAAGGCATCAAAGTCGGCGAACGCGTCGAACTCGTATTTAAAACGGGCGCACGCGTGAAAGGAACGGTGACCGGGTTCACCCGGGCTCCGGACTCGACTCTGCTTCTCATTACATTCAAAGACTGCACGGTCACCCGTGGCGGCCAAACGCTCTTCGAACCATCGTGGGGAGTATATGACATGGCCGTCGGCAGCTCGATTCCTTCGGTTTATGGAGGCCCTGCGGACCGCGAGGCTTACGGCGAAACCGACGATTTCGTCGCCAAAATCATTCCGCGCAAACAGTGGTCGCCGCTCATGCAGTACAAGCACTCGCTTTACCAAGAAGTCCGCGATACACGCGAAGCCCTCCGCGACGGCAGCTTGAGACCCGATGAAGCGCTTTCGTCGCGCCTTGAGGGCGTGCTGCAAAAACTCGAAAGCGATTTCCCCAACGACTGGCTCTTGCGTCTCAACCTCTATGAACTCAGCCTCGAAGTTCCATCCGAGTGGTGGCGCGGCCGCGTGACCATCGAACTTGAAAATATCGCGCAGAGTGACCCGCTCGTGGGCGACCAAATCCGAGCCGGTTTAAACCTCCTTGTTCACTGATTGTCCATGAATCGCGTCACCATCGTTCTACACCGGACTATCTACGCCCGTAACGTCGGGATGTGCGCGCGGGCGATGGCTAATATGGGTCTTGAGCGCCTCGTCTTGGTCTCACCACGCTGCGATCACCTGAGCGAAGAAGGGCGCCAAGGCGCCGCCCACGCCCAAGCGATTCTGCGCAATGCTGTCGTCTACGGATCGCAAACCGCTTTTTATGAGGCCGAGGGGGAAGGAATCCGCATCGCTCTCAGCGGTCGTGACGGCCGGCTCAAACGGCCCGACGTTCTCGATCGCGTGCTCGACCGTTTCGTCGATGATCCCGAGCACCCATTTCACGATCCAAAGCAACAGATTTATCTCTTCTTCGGGCCCGAAGACGACGGCCTGTCGAACGAAGAAATGGAACTTGCGAACCATATTTGCCGCCTTCCCACTTTCGGCCAAATCACGAGTCTTAACCTTTCGCATGCAGTTCTGCTTACGTCTTACCTTGTCCGCGCGGCTCTACGCCGCGCAGAAGCGCGGGCCCACACCCCCGTCTCGGAAGACCCGACCGAACCCGAAAAGAAAGCGGCTTACTATCCCAACGAAACGATCAAACGATGGCTCGAGGCTCTCGGATTCGACCTTTCTGCCCGCCGGGTGAATATTGAAAAAACCTTGAACCGCATACTGCTCTCACGCTGCCCGAGTCGCGACGAACTCCGCATTCTGGACACTGTTCTTCAGCAAACGGTGCGCAAGCTGAAGGAAAGAAGCTGAGGAAACGAAGGAAGTCCGGCCTAGATTCGGCCGGTCACATAGAGATCCTCCCCAATTTGTTCATGCCGCACGTTTCGCAAGCGGACGGCACAGGCGAGTTTCGGAATCGCGAAATAACCGGTCCACGCCATTCCATTGCCAGCTCCAATCAAAATCGGCGCGACATAGGCATGCACGCGTTGGACTTTTCCCGCCCGCAGGAACGCTCCGATCGTCGCGGCTCCGCCTTCGATCATAACCGAATGCACGTCATGTTCTTTCAAACCCGCGAACAGTGCCGGCAGATCGAACTCGCGCTCAGCTTTTAACGGGCAGGTGATATGCGTCCCCGAAAACTCTGTCGGAGCTTCGACTTCTGGAGCGGTGACGACGAGAACGTTTTCTTTCGGACGTGCCTTAAACAAGTTTGATCCCGTCATGGCGCCGAACGCACGTCCGCGCGGATCGAGCACGACTGCTTTGTTAGGTCGCAGCCCAGTGAAATCGGGATGGCGAACGTTTAAAGACGGGTTATCCGTAAGAAAAGTTCCCGTGCCGACCAAGACGGCGTCGTAGCGCGCACGGATCGTATGCGAATGTAGACGCGCTTTGTCGCCCGTGATCCACTTGCTCTCGCCGTTAGCGAGGGCCATTTGTCCGTCGAGCGAGCTAGCGATCTTAACGGCGATAAAAGGTTCGCGCGCCCGCTGGTTGTGGAGAAAGATTTCGGCAAGTTCCTCCGCTTCTCTGATGAGCTCGTCACGCTCATTCTCGGGAATATCCGCGCGCTCGGAAAGCGCGTGTACCTCGACGCCCGCCTCACGCAAAATCTGCGCGCCTTTTCCGGAAACAAGAGGATTTGGATCTTCAACGGCGTAGGTGACGGAGGCCGGTTTCAAAGGCGCCAATGTGCGGGCGCATGAAGGCGTGCGCCCCTGATGCGCGCACGGTTCGAGCGTGACGTAAACATGGGCACCGGCCAACTGTTTGGGATCGTTTAACTTCTTAAGCGCGTTGACTTCAGCGTGATCGCCGCCGATACGGGCGTGAAATCCCACGGCTAAAAGCCGATGCTCGTCGTCGACAATCGTGCAACCGACAAGCGGGTTCGGCGAAACTTCGCCGACCCCCAGGGCACCGGCTTCAACCGCCAAACGCATCGCCTCGGCCGGAGTGATCTTCTGACCGATCCGGCCCTCAATAGCGGACATCACTTTTTCATCCATGATTTCCAATAGTCGGGAATCTCGACTCTCTCGAGAGCAGGGTCACGACGAAGCGGCCAACGCGTATCGATCATGACGGCGTATTCATCCGTGTGCGTTTTGTTTTTCACCTTCTCGAATGCCTTAGGATGGGGACCGTGAGGGAACCCAGCCGGATGGAAACTCATCATGCCGGCGTGCAGGTTGTCGCGACTGAAAAAGTCACCCGCGTGATAGAAGATGACTTCGTCGTAATCGATGTTCTGGTGATAGAACGGAACGCGCAAAGCGTCCTGCTCTTCTTCGAACGGCCGCGGAACGAACGAACAAACCACGAATCCACGCGCCACGAAGGTCGTATGCGCGCTCGGCGGCAAATGCACCCGATGGCTCATGAGCGGCATGAGATGCTCCATGTGGAGCGTGAACGGGAACAGATCCCCTTTCCAGCCGTGAACGTCGAAAACGTTCGAGTCATATGAAATGCGGGTGATTTCGTCGCAATGTTTGATCACAATTTCGCGGCAATCAACGTTTCGCTCCGCCATCACAGCGTAAAGCTTGTCGAGATCGGGCTTGCCGAGAGCGTTGATATCCCACGGCACGTGTCGGCCGACGATTCCCCGGTCTGGTTCACGGAAGTGCGACGTGCGGTTTTCGATGACGAAGAAATTCGAGGGCTCGTCGAGCAGAAACGCATGCGTGATGCATTTCTGAACCATGATGTATGTGCCCGGATTGAACTCGAGCAAGCCGTATTCCGTCAGCAGCTTGCCCGAACCTTTGTGACAGAAGTAAAGCGTGTCGCCGTCGGCGTTCCGGCGCGCCGGCAAGCGCTCCGGCGCCTCAGGCTTCAACCACAGGCTGGAGATCGTGATGTCGTGGTTGTATAGCAAACGCTGCGTACCGGACTCAGGGCCGAACTTCGCAAGATCGAACATGCGAGGTTTCAACGGCCCCTCGATGTTCACCCAACGCGTACTCGGCTGTTTCTTGATCAAGTGGGAAACAGGGCCGAAGAACCCTTCCAGCCCTTGTTCCTCTTCGTACATTCCTTCCGGAATTCCTTTATGACCCTGACGCGTTGGATGGCCCTGAGTATAATGATGCATCAAAGAACTCCTCTGCGGCGTTGATCCTCTTCCATAGCGTCGAAGAGCGCCTGGAAGTTACCGTCACCGAATCCATCGTGCGCCTTGCGCTGGATAATTTCGATGAAAATCGGGCCGACTAAGTTTTTGGTGAAGATTTGCAAGAGGTAACCTCTGTCGTCGCCGTCCACGAGGATGCCCAGTTTTTTCAACGGCGGAACGTCTTCGCGGAAGTTCGGCAGACGAGACGGCAACATTTCGTAATAAGTGTCGGTCGGAGGAGCGAGGAACTCGATGCCCGCACGCTGAAGACTGTCCACCGAAGCGACCACATCGTTCGTCAGAAGCGCGATGTGCTGAATACCAGAGCCTTTGTACTCGTCGAGATATTCTTGAATTTGCGATTTCGGATCCGTCGGTTCGTTGATCGGGATCGAGAATTTACCGCACGGGCTTTTCATCACTTTCGAAATCAAGCCCGTCGCTTTACCGCGGATATCGAAGTAGCGACGCTCTTGGAAACCGAAGATGTTTGTGTAGAAGTCGCACCACTTCTGCATGTCGCCTTTCGGGACATTATTGGTCATGTGGTCGATGGCCAAAAGTCCCTTGCCGACTGGACGACGGTCATCCGTAAGCCATTCCCAGCCATCGTCGTAGATTTCCCCTTTGTCCCCATACTTATCCACGAAATAGACTAGCGAGTCGCCGATCCCGTAGATGGCCGGAAGGTTCCAACCCGCTTTCGCATTCTCGTCGGTAAACGGCCGGGCGCCGCGCTCAATCGCCAGCTCATAGGCCTCCTTAGCGTTAGCCACCCGGAAGCCGGTTGCGCATGCGCAAGGGCCATGGGCCTTTTTAAACTCGGCCGCGAATGAATTTTCTTCGCCGTTGATGATGAAATTGACATCGTTTTGACGATAGAGTCGGAGGTCTTTTGTCTTATGACGGGCGACCAATTTCATGCCCAAATGGTCCATCATTGATTCGAGAATGCGGTTGTCCGGGCTTGCAAACTCGATGAATTCCAAGCCGTCCAGACCGAGCGGATTTGCTTGCATTTCTTAAACCTCCTCTATAGGGACTCTGCATTTCTACCATAACATTCCAGCTTGATCGAACTCGGATTTGCGCACGGTTCACGGCTCTGACCGCATCCCGCTAAGGCATCAATGCATTGCATTATTCATCCTGTTCGGTCTCTCTGGAGTAACGTTCACAAGTGATCGGTAAAAGTTCACAACGTCCGGGTCAACTCGAATCGACCGGGGCTCCCAACGCTCGATATACAAATCCGCGCCACGACGTAACCGACTGAGCGCCACATAAGCTTGGCCCGGCTCCCAGAGTTGGGACAAATTGACCGCCATCCGATCGAGTGTCGCGCCCTGCGCTTTGTGAATGGTCGTCGCCCATGCCAGCGACACGGGAAAATTCACGGCGGCGGCAACCGGCTCGCCTTCGGCATCGAGCAAAGTGAATGAGGCTTTTTCGATCTCGATCCAACGCCCGTTGAGAAGCTCGATCGTGAGAAGATTCGGACGGATGCGGACGATACGCCCTTGAGTGCCATTGACCCATCTTTGTTGAGGGTCATTCTGCCGGAGCATAACCAGCGCACCCTCTTTCAAGGACAGAACTTCGGGAATGGGCGTGTACTTTTTCAAGGTCTCAAGCGCGCGGACATCACCGGAGTACTGCGTTTCAAAAACATGCGCTTCG
>CALBDW010000158.1 GCA_937927435.1 uncultured Bdellovibrionales bacterium | reverse complement strand
CTTCCTCTACGGGAACAGGAAATTTTCGGCCCGCGCGGTCCGTTTCACTCTCAGTTACGTGAAGTTCGCGCTTTTTGTCGTGGCCGTCGTTTCATTGTTTGAAGCGGTTCAAAGCTTCATCGAGCTCTTTTCTCTCGTTTAAAATGAGATCGTCGGCTCGGGCTGGTGTTCCGCCTCGTCCGCTTCGAAGGGGATCGGATTATTTGTGCGCAGCCGGATCTCGATATCAGCGGGTTCGGAGGATGTCATTTCCGCCGCTTTCGACTGGAGGGTCGGAGCCGGCTTCAGCTGCTTCAAACGGCTCTCCACATGTTCTCCGATTTGCGCCCGGTCAGTAGCCTTAGCCGTATAGCTTTGTGTTTTGTTCGTGTAGTGCCGGCTCGCCGCGAATTCCGCCGGGGGTTTCGGATTCAAGACGGTCGTGAAATCCATGTAGTTTTCGAGAATATTGAGCGGATTTTCGTTCCGTTCCGGCACTTCGCGTACGACGATACTTGCGTAGAAAATGAATTTCCAGATCGAGCTCGCTCCGTCCGGATTGGTGAGGTCGGCGGTCGCCATATCGAGAAGCTGGCGCTCGAGGAACTGTTGCAGGTTCCGGCCGTTCCAGCGGGAATCCAGAGCGAGGATCAAACGATCGATGAACGCGCGTCGGGCGATCAGTTCGGCCCTCTTATTTTCGAGTTCGGCGATGCCGGATGCGATCTTTTCCGCGTTTTTTCCGTCGAGACTCTTATCGTCCTTAATTTGGACCGCGACGGAATCCCGTAGGTGATTTTTGATCAGCTCTTCGAGCTTCACGATTTCCTGGTGGTGCCGCTTTTGCAGACTTTTCAACCGGTCGAGAATCTCCGCCTTGGTCGGCTCTGGCGTATTTTGCGGGGCGCGGGTCGCGACCGGATGCGGGGTCACGATGGCTGGTGACTGGGCCAGGGCGACGCCCCACGGCCACAAGAGGACGAAGGCCATCTGAATTTTGAGGCGGGTCTTTTTCGCTTTTCCCATGGCGGCCACCGTTCGTGAGACGTTGTCCTGCAACGGACCATCTCGAGGAAAAGCAAGTCTCACGCCATCCTCAAATCTACCTAGTTTCCGCATCATCCGGGACCCATGACGAAGATTCCGCCCCCGGAGCCTAAAAGCGGCACTTGCGCAGGCTCGCGCCGCCGGGGCATCTTTGGGCAAGTCCGGTCCGTTTTTGACCGAAGAGAGGCAAAATGTCCCGTCTTACGCCCTTTGAATTTCGGCTCTTCCGGAAGCTTGAGCCCCTCAAGCTTAAAGGGAGCCGTGTCTTGGTCGCGTGCTCGGGCGGGATGGATTCCGTCGCCTTGACCTACCTTCTTTCTCGCTTGTCCTCGCGATTGAAACTGGAGCTGGAAGTCGCGTGCGTTCACCATGGCGAATCGGTGGAACAAGAGCTTATGCGTTTCCGCGATCAGGCTGTGGAAACCGTTCGAGAACTTGCGGAGGGTTTGGCGCTGCCTTTTCATGTCCGACGTCGGGTGCCGGAAGATTCCGGCGAACTGGTTTCCGAGGCTGAACTTCGGGAATTTCGCCATCATGCGCTCAAAGAACTGGCGAAAGACCGTTCCTGCCAATGGATCGCCTTCGCTCATCACTCCGATGACTTGCTGGAAACGCGACTCATGCGGTTGGCCCGGGGAACGGGGGCGCAAGGAATTGAGGCGATGAATTTGACGGGGAAAAACGGAATTCTCCGGCCTTTCCTTGGTGAATCGCGGGATGAGATCGAGGCCTACGCGCGTGAGAACGGCTTGAAGTGGATCGATGACCCGAGCAATCGCAGTACAAAGCCTTTTCGAAATTGGTTGAGGCTCAAGTGGCTTCCTCTCTTGGAACGAAAACGTGCCGGAAGCGTTCGCAATCTGGCGGCGAGCCTTGAACGGTTGGCGCAAGCCGTCTCGCGAGGAAAGCGGGAGATTCCGCTTCTGGAAGCGACGTTGGACCGAACGGCGTTCTGCGAGTTAGGAATTGCGGAACAAAGAGCGTCCTTGGCGGCGTTACTGCTTTCTCTTGGGGCGAAGGACTTCACTTCGGCGCATATCGATGAGATCCTCAAGCGCTTCCGCTCCCAGAAGGTGCGGCAAACTTTCACAGTATTGGGACTCGATTGGTGCTGTAACGCGCGGCAAATCGAAGTGCGTCGGGCGGCAAAAAACGAGAAGTGACCTTGTGTTTTTTAGGTTCCAACACATCTTCTAAAAGAATTCGACCCATGATTCCCGCGAACGTTTATGATGCAGCATGGGGTCATAAGTCGTGGCGATAAAAACGCGCCTTTTCGCGACGTAAGTCGAAGGCTTTCTCATCGTTGTGACGTTATTTTCGCCATGTTATTCTTAAAAAATAGCCGGAAAGGATGTGGCTATGCGGCAAACTCAGAAGACGATGGCATTATGGGCGATTCTCTTGGTGATTATGGTCGTACTGTTCCAAATGTACGCCACCCAGAGAACGACAACAATTGATCAAGGAAAATTCAAATATTCGGATTTTATCGAGGCCGTTCGGGCCGGGAAAATCGAGCCCAAATCCATCGTGGTCCGCTCCAGTGGCGATCCCAGTTCGACGGACATCGTCGGGCAGGTGAAGCCGGAGTTTGAAAAGGAACTGGGGGGGCGGAATTTCATCATTACGGGCGCCCCGGCGGACAAGGTTCACGAAGACCTCAAAAGCGTGAACATCATTCCGAACTATGAACGCGAGCAAAACAACGGGCTTTTGCAGACGCTGCTGATCAACTGGCTGCCGCTAATATTGATCGTGGCGATGTTCATGTTCATTATGCGCCAAATTCAAGTGGGCGGCGGAAAGGCTATGAGCTTCGGCAAAAGCCGGGCACGTCTTCTGACCGAAAACAAGAACAAGGTAACGTTTGCCGACGTCGCGGGGGTTGATGAGGCGAAAGAAGATCTCATGGAGATCGTGCAGTTCCTCAAGGACCCGAAAAAGTTCACGAAACTGGGCGGCCGCATTCCGAAAGGCGTTTTGCTGGTTGGACCTCCTGGAACGGGGAAAACTTTGCTCGCGCGTGCCGTGGCGGGCGAAGCGGGCGTGCCGTTTTTTACGATCTCGGGTTCTGACTTCGTTGAGATGTTCGTGGGTGTCGGAGCGTCCCGGGTCCGCGATCTGTTTGAACAAGGCAAGCGGAATGCGCCGTGCTTGATCTTCATCGACGAGATCGATGCTGTCGGACGTCACCGCGGAGCCGGTATGGGCGGCGGCCATGACGAGCGCGAACAGACGTTGAACCAGTTGCTTGTCGAGATGGACGGCTTCGAGTCGAACGAGGGCGTGATCTTGATTGCCGCGACCAATAGACCTGATGTCCTCGACCCGGCCCTCCTCAGACCGGGCCGCTTCGACCGGCGCGTGGTGGTCAACAAACCCGATTTGGGCGGCCGCTTGAAGATCCTCCAAGTTCATGTGCGGAAGACGCCGCTCGCGTCGAACGTGGATCTTGAAAAAATCGCGCGGGGCACTCCCGGTTTTGCCGGCGCGGACCTCGAGAACCTCGTGAACGAAGCGGCTCTGAACGCGGCCAGGACGGGGAAATCGAAGCTTACGATGGAAGACTTCGAGTACGCGAAAGACCGGGTGATGATGGGATCCGAGCGCCGATCGATGGTGATCTCGGAAGAAGACAAGCGGATCACGGCCTACCACGAGGCCGGGCACACGCTCGTGGGCAAAATGCTCCCAGGAACCGACCCTATCCACAAGGTGACCATCATTCCGCGCGGGATGGCGCTCGGTATCACGCAGACATTGCCGGAAAAAGAAGCACTGAACCTCTCCAAAACCAAAGCGGAGAATATGATCGCCTTCCTCTTCGGTGGTCGGGCGGCGGAGGAATTGGTCTTTAAAGACGTCACAACCGGGGCTGGAAACGATATCGAAAGGGCGACCGATATTGCGCGCCGGATGGTCTGCGAATGGGGTATGAGTGAGAAACTCGGTCCGCTGGCTTATGAGAAGCGTGAAGGGCCGATCTTTCTCGGTCTCAATCAAGGCACGTCCCGTGAGTACTCCGAGTCGAAGGCAGAAGAAATCGATCGCGAGGTTTACGAGATCGTTCGGACCGGATACGAAAAGGCGAAAAAGATCCTGATCGAGAACATGGATATCCTCCATCGCTTGGCTCAGGCCCTTCTTGAGCACGAAACGATCGACGGCAATGAGGTCGATATGATCTGCCGTGGTGGAACCCTCGATGATCTCCGTCGCGAGCGAGAAAACCGTGAACGGGATATGGCCAAGGAAGTCCGCGGCCGTTCGGCGACCGAAACCGAGGAAGAATTCAAGAAGGCGGGCAGTGACCCTGTTGGGAATCCCGCTCCCGCGACTTAAAAAGAACCGCTCGGACGGCAAGCTCCTGCTTGCGAATAAACTGATTTTGCGCAACATTGGCGGATGTGGCTCCTGACGCTTAAAAGGCGCGGGAGCCGCGTTTTTTTGAGATTGTCGATCAGGAGCCGACGGGCGGGATCTCTGTGCTGAGCAATATTCTCGAAAACATCCAGTTCATCTTTACGCAGTTGCGGCCGCGCGACTTGCTCGACATGGTGCTGGTCTGGCTGGTCGTCTACCGGGTCCTGATCCTGGTGCGACATACGGGCACCGTGCAGATGCTCTCAGGACTCGGGATTTTAGCGATTGCCTATTTGATGAGCATCTGGTTCGAACTCTTCACGTTCAACTGGATTCTGGAGAAGTTCTTCAACAACCTCTTCCTGATTGTTGTGATCCTCTTCCAGGGTGAGATTCGCCGGGCGCTCGC
Organism: uncultured Bdellovibrionales bacterium; assembly: GCA_937927435.1. Classification (GTDB taxonomy): domain Bacteria; phylum Bdellovibrionota; class Bdellovibrionia; order Bdellovibrionales; family JAMPXM01; genus CALBDW01. Next base: position 21,450 of record CALBDW010000158.1, on the reverse strand, counting down.
GCACATTGGTTCAAACCCGTTCTTCACGGGGGCGTCGCACGTTCAAGAAACCCATATCGTCGAGGAGATCGCCAAAGGCGCCGTTCAACTGGCGCAGAAAGGTGTGGGCGCTCTCATCGTTATCGAAAAGGAAATTAACCTCGAGTACTTTATCGAGATAGGTACCGAGTTGGATTCCATGGTGAGCGCCGAGATTTTGAACTCGATCTTCTTGCCCGAGTCGCCTTTGCACGACGGCGCAATCGTTATTCGAGGCGGCCGAATTTGGGCTGCCGGTTGCTTCTTGCCGCTTTCAAAGAACCCGGCGCTTGATAAGAATTTGGGAACGCGTCATAGGGCGGCGATCGGCCTGACGGAAGAAACCGACGCGCTCGTGATCGTGGTCAGTGAAGAAAACAACTCTGTCGGCATTGTCGAGGGCGGTCAGATGATTCCCGATGTTGATCACGCGACCCTCCGCCGCGGACTGTATGAATCTTACGGGTTGAAATATAGGCCGCAGCCATGACGAAACGAACGGGCGGACGCGATTGGAAAAGCTGGATCTTCGATAACGGCAGCTACAAGTTGGTGGCGCTCTTCGTTACCCTCATCCTTTGGGTCACCATCCTAGGGCGGCGGGATTTCGTCTTGAGCAAGGAGATGGATATCGAATTTCTCTTGCCTCGGGCGATGACGGTCGCGCCCGGGCCCGGCAAAAAAGAGGTCGAACGGAGAGTGACGGTCAAGGTCTCCGGGCCGCGGATGGCGTTGAAACGTTTCGCTCAGTATCCCGGGACGATCACAGTCGATTTGGGCAAAAGCCAACTCGGGCCCGTGCAGGCTCTCATCACGCCCCGGAGCGTGGAAGTTCCCTTCGGTGTCAAGGTCCTCTCCGTATCGCCGAACGTGGTCAGCGTGACCTTGGTTCCCGCCACGTCGGACGAGAACGCGGGAGAAGCGCAGCCGGAAGCGCAGGAGACGCCGTCGGCAACGAAGGGCCGTTAAACTTTTTTCTTATCGGCGGGGGGATAGGGACGTATGGCAAAAGATTCGGCCAAGTCGGCCAAGAGACTCTTTGGAACGGATGGTATTCGCGGGACGGCGAACCAGCCGCCCATGACTCCCGATATCGTGCTCAAGGTCGGACAGGCCATGGGGTATCTACTCAAAACACGAGGTTCGCGGAACAAAGTCCCCAAGGTCGTGATCGGAAAAGATACCCGCTTGAGCGGTTACATGGTGGAACTCGCGCTCACCTCTGGACTGAATTCGATGGGTGTTCATGTGGAACTCCTCGGGCCGATGCCCACGCCGGGTATCGGCTTTCTCACGCGCAATATGCGCGCGGATGCCGGCATCGTGATCTCGGCCTCGCACAACGCCTACATGGATAACGGAATTAAGATTTTCGGTCCGGACGGGTACAAGATTCCCGATTCGATGGAGCGTGAGATCGAGGCCCTTGTTTTTGAAGCGGATCTTAACTCGATGCTGGCCGGTTCGAATGAAATCGGACGCAGCAAGCGGATCGACGACGCCCACGGGCGCTACGTCGTCTACGCGAAGAATTCATTCCCGCTAGAGTACACGCTTGACGGCATGCGCATCATTCTCGACTGCGCCAATGGTGCAAGCTACAAAGTCGCGCCGGCCATCTTCAATGAATTGGGAGCGGAGACGATTGTTCTCGGCAATACACCGAACGGCTTCAACATCAACGATAAAACCGGCGCGCTTTATCCCGCGAAAGTCGCCGAAGCCGTTTTGCAATACCGGGCCGACGTTGGTATCAGCCTCGACGGCGACGCCGACCGTGTCGTGATGGTCGACGAAAAAGGCCACATCGTGAACGGCGACCATATTCTGGCGATCTGCGCGATCCATATGAAGAATTCGGGCCGCCTTCCGAAAAACACGATTGTCGCGACACAAATGTCGAACTTCGGTCTCGATAAACTCATGAACAAGCACGGTATACAGGTCGTCCGAACCGACGTCGGCGACAAATACGTCGTCGAAGAGATGCGGAAAAACGGCTACATGCTCGGCGGCGAGCAGTCGGGCCACATCATTTTCCTTGAGCACACGACGACGGGTGACGGCTGCATTGCGGCTCTCAACGTGCTCGCCGTAATGAAAGAAACCGGGTTGACGTTAAGCCAGCTCAACGAGCAGATGGAGGACGTGCCGCAGGTTTTGATCAACACACGCGTCCGCCGCAAGGAGCCGCTCGATCAAATTCCCGGATACAAAAACTTGATCCAAGACATCAAAAAGAAACTCAACGGCGAGGGACGCGTTTTCGTGCGCTTCTCGGGCACGGAACCTCTCATCCGCGTTTTAGTTGAGGGGCCGGACCGCAAGGCGATTGCGAAGTTCGCGGAAGAGATCGCCGGCTTCTTGGAGGGAGAGTTGTCGTGAGGCTTGCAAGCCGCTCGGAATGTCAGGAAATCGACCGTCGATCGCAGTCGGAGTACGGAGTTTCCGCGGAAATCCTCATGGAAGCCGCGGGGGTGGCGGCGGCGACCGCGATTCGTGAGTCTTATCCAAATACCACAAGTGTTGTGGTGGTTTGTGGGCCGGGAAATAATGGCGGTGACGGGCTTGTGGTGGCAAGACAGCTTCACTCCACCGGCAGACCCGGTATTCAAGTCGTGGCGGTTGGTCCCGCGGAAAAACGTTCGGAGCCTTTTCAACTTCAACTGGAGCGCTGCCGGAAATGCGGCATTGCGATTGTCGATTATCCGTCGGCCGGCGCTATGGAGGCTGTTCAACAGGCGTCGTTGATCGTTGATGCGATCTTCGGCATCGGTCTTCGCGGCGAAGTGAACGACCCCTATCGCGGTTTGATTCTGGCGATTAACGAGTCCGCCGCACCTGTCGTCAGCCTTGATACCCCTTCCGGTCTGGACGCCGATCGCGGTGTGAAGTGTGGCGTCGCCGTTCGCGCGGAGCAGACACTCACGTTCGGCGTGGCCAAACGCGGATTTTACATCGGCGACGGACCGCTCCTCACGGGGCGGGTGAAGATTCTGCCGATCGGTTTTCCCTATCAACTCGTGCGCGAGGTCGCCGTTCAAACAAAGTTGTTCACGTCGCGCACAGCTCGCTATGTGCTTCCGCGGAGAAGAGCGCGGACTCATAAGGCGACTTACGGGCATGCACTGATTATTGCGGGGAGTCCGGGGATGTGGGGCGCAGGGGTCCTCTCCGCACATGCCGCCTATCGCATGGGGGCGGGATATGTGACTCTCGCTTCGTCCGGCGAGCTCATGGAACTGTCCGCGACCGAACCCGAGATTCTCACGGCTGACGCCTTTGACGAACGAATTTGGAACTCGCCGCGCTGGAGAGCGGCCGCGGTCGGTCCCGGGCTTGGGGTGTCCGACCAGACCGAGGAGCTTTTGCGTCGCTTGGTCGCGAGCGGTTGCCCGAACGTGGTGGTGGATGCCGACGCGATCACTGTTGCGGCTCAACGGGGACTGTTCCCGTTTCCGCCGACGTGGATTTTGACTCCGCATACGGGAGAGCTGTCGCGGATTCTCGGCATGTCAGCCGAAGAAATTGAGGCGGACCGCTTCGAGGCGGTGCGGAGGGCGACGGAGCGTACGGGGTGTATCGTTCTACTTAAGGGGTTCCGTACAATCGTGGCGCGAGGTCCGTGTGCTTGGGTGATCGGTTCCGGGAACTCGACGCTGGCCAAAGCGGGCACCGGCGACGTGCTCACGGGTATGATCGTGGGTCTCTTGGCGCAGGGGTTAAGGCCTCTGCGGGCCGCGGCTGCGGCGGCATATGTGCACGGGCGGCTCGCGGACGATTGGGTGAAGACGGGCCGATCGAAAAGTTCGCTTGTGGCCAAAGACCTTTACGAAATGCTTCCGGGTTTATTGGCGAAACTGACGGGGGAAGCCGAATGACTGAGAGGCGCGAAATCCAATCGCTTGAAGATTTGCGGAATTTGGCGCAGGAGATCGCTTCTCAACGCGGATCGCGCTTGCTCTTGCTTCTCGAAGGCCCGATGGGGGCCGGTAAAACCCAGTTTACGCGTTTTCTTGTCGAGGCTCTGGGCAGCGGAGAGACGGCTTCGCCGTCGTTCGCGATCCACCATAACTACGCCTCCGCCCAAACTTCGATCGATCACTTCGATCTTTTCCGTCTCGAAAGCGTGGACGATCTCGAGTCGACAGGTTTCTGGGACTTTTTCCGCGCGAAAGAGGGGGTTATCGTGATCGAGTGGGCTGATCGATTAGATGAGTTCGGTATCGCCGATCAGTTGCCGTTCCCCGGCGCGTGGCTGAGGATACGCATGCGATTTTCGTTCGGGGCGTCGGGCGAACAGCGTTTGATCGAAATTGAGCGAGTTTAGGGTGTTTAGAGAGGTGATTCTCTCGAGTCACAACTTAAGAGGTCCGAGATGGCGAAAGTTCTGATTTATACGAAAAGTTATTGTCCTTACTGTGACCGCGCGAAAGCACTCTTTAATCAAAAAGGCGTCGCGTTTGAGGAAGTTTTCCTCGACGCCAAGCCCGAAGAGTTCGACGCGCTCAAAAAGCGCACGGGTATGATGACGGTCCCGCAAATCTTCATCAATGATCAGCTCGTTGGCGGCTACACGGATCTTGCGGCGCTCGATCGCGAAGGCAAGCTCGACGAGATGTTGAAGGGGTGAGCTGAACTCAAGCGGACCCGCTCGAGGATCGGGGCGAGGTTTTCAAGGGTTTTGATTGCCTCAAAGAGCATTCCCGCTTCAGCGTAGGCTTTCGACAAATTCTTAAGCCATTGCTTCACCCGGCAGACCGCGTAGTGTTCGTGTTTAAATTCGCAGCTCGCCTCTCCGAATTCCAGAACAAGAGGGACGAGTTCCGGCCACGTCATGTGGGGATTGCCGGTTTTGACCACATGGGCGAGGTCGGGACGCGACATGAGTCCGCGACCGATCATGACGTGACGGCAGCCGCTCACTTCGCGGCAACGCTGGTAATCGGCCTGAGTCCACACCTCGCCGTTGGCGATCACGGGTATGCGCACGGCCTCCCGCATGCGGGCGATGTATTCCCAGTGGGCGGGCGGCCGGTAGCCTTCATCGCGCGTGCGCGCGTGAACCGTGAGCCACGAAGCCCCGCCGCTCTCGGCGGCGGCCGCGATTTCGAGATGAAAATCTTTGTGATCGAAACCGAGCCGCACTTTGGCGCTCACCGGAATCGAGGGTGGCACGGCTTTGCGGACGGCCGATACGACATCGTGAATTCGTGACGGCGTTTTCAGCAGAGTGGCGCCGCCGTCATGCCGGTTCACCGTTTTTGCCGGGCAGCCAAAGTTCAGATCAATCCCGGGTGCGCCAAGGCTTGCGGCAAAGGCGGCGTTTTCCGCCATAGGTTCCGGTTGCCCGCCGAGGAGTTGCACGAGAACCGGTACGCCTGCCTGCGTGCGGCAACCAGAGCCGTTAAAAAGCTCCGGGCAATATTTTTTGTAATCGCTTACGGGAAGAAGACGGTCGGTGACGCGGATAAACTCCGTCACGCAAAGATCGATACCGCCGATACGGGTGAGAAGATCGCGCATGACGGCGTCGACGACACCTTCCATCGGAGCCAAAAGGATGCGATCCGTGTCTTGCGAGAAAAAGCTCGCCTCCACAGGGGTGTTCATCAGCATCCCTTACCAAGGCCACCCATTTTCAGGATTACGTTGAACTCTTCCCGTGTGAGCGGAAGGATCGACAGCCTTTGTCCGGGGCGCAGGAGCGCCATGTTCTTGAGTTCCTTCCGCTCGCGCATCTCGTGAAGGCTGACCGGATTCGGGAGCCGCTTTTCAAACTCCACCTCGGCGCAAAACCAGATCGGATGATCCGGACTCGCTTTGGGATCGTAGTATTTGCTCTTGGGATCCCAAGCCGTCGGGTCGGGTTGGTTGATTTTGCGGATCCGCCCGAGGCCTACGGCTGCGCTCGGATTGGCGTTTGAGTGGTAAAACAGAAACCGGTCGCCGGGGCGCATGCTTGTCATCATGAAGTTTCGCCCTTGGTAGTTGCGAACGCCGGTCCAAAGTGTTGTCCCTTCGCGTTCAAAGTCATCGATCGAGTACGCTTCAGGCTCGGATTTCATGAGCCAGAAACCGGTTGAAACGAAAGGTGCTTTCTTTTTCGACTGCGTCGACGTTTTTTTATTCATCGCAGGGGGTTATAACGGAGGGCGGCATTCTCGGCAACGGAATATCGTTTCCCCAATAACTTGACTGATTGCAGAGGGTTCGTTGTCATAGCGGCTCTCGCAAAGGGGTGCGATTGGTGCGCGGAAAATGGGCGTTAATCACAGGGGCGACAGCTGGAATCGGCGAAGCGTGCGCTGTCCGGCTCGCCCAAGAAGGGGTGAATCTTCTGCTGACGGGGCGCCGGGAAGAGCGTTTGGCGGCCCTTCAAGAACGTTTGCACGCTGAACACGCTGTTTCCGTTAAAACCCTCGTTTTCGATGTGAGAAGTCGCGAAGACGTGGAGCGCGCTCTCGACGCTGTTCGGCCTGAAATCGGGCAGCTCGATGTTCTTATCAATAACGCGGGACTGGCTCTCGGAACCGAGGCCCTCCAAACCGGGTCGATCAATGATTGGGAAACGATGATCGACACCAACGTCAAAGGGCTGCTTTTTGTCACCAAGCTCTGCCTACCTTTCATGGTGAAGAACGGCCGCGGTCATATCGTGAATATCGGGTCGGTGGCCGGGCGGTGGGTTTATCCCGGGGGCGCTGTGTACTGCGCGACGAAGTTCGCGGTGCGTGCGCTCAGTGAGGGCATGCGTTTGGATCTTCTCGGGACGAACATCCGTGTGACGAATATCGAACCGGGGATGGTCGAAACCGAGTTCAGCGAAGTCCGTTTCCGCGGAGATAAGGATAAGGCGAAAGCCGTTTACCAAGGTCTTGAGCCTTTACAGGCGAAGGATATCGCCGAGGCGGTCGTGTGGTGTTTGCAAAGGCCGCCCCACGTGAATATTCATGAAATGGTCATCTTTCCGACGGATCAAGCGGGTGTCGGTCCGTATGTGCATCGAAGGAATTGAAGGAGTGGACAATGGAGTTTCGAATTGAACGCGACAGCATGGGGGAGTTGCAGGTTCCGGCCAGCCGTTACTGGGGAGCCCAAACGCAACGAAGTATTCAGAACTTCAAGATCGGAGGTGATCGCTTTCCGCGTGAAATGATCCGTGCCCTCGGGATCCTGAAGAAATGCGCAGCACTGGTGAACCAAGAACTCGGGCTTTTGCCGGCCGATAAGGCGAAGCACATCATCGCCGCCGCCGACGAAGTTATTCGGGGCGACTTGGACGAGCACTTCCCCTTGGTTGTTTGGCAGACAGGCTCGGGCACCCAAACGAACATGAATGCCAACGAAGTCATCGCCAACCGCGCGATGGAGAAAATGGGCATCGACATTAACAACAAGCCCGAAGGCAAGGCGCCCATTCATCCGAACGATGATGTGAACAAAGGGCAGTCCTCCAACGATACGTTCCCGACCGCCATGCACATCGCTGTGGCCGAACAGGCGAATAAGCGTCTTCTGCCGGCCGTCAAACAATTGCGTGACGCGCTCAACGAGAAGGCGAACGAGTTTAAACACATCGTGAAAATCGGCCGCACCCACCTCATGGATGCGACGCCGCTCACGGTCGGCCAAGAGTTCTCGGGCTATGCCGCGCAAGTCGATCAGTGTTTGGCTCGCATAGAGCGCGGCCTAAACGATGTTTATGAACTCGCCCTCGGCGGTACGGCCGTTGGGACCGGCCTCAATACGCATCCTGAGTTCGCGGTGAAGGCGGCGGCAGCGATCGCGAAGGAAACCGGTTTGCCGTTCCGGTCGGCTCCGAACAAGTTCGCCGCTCTTGCGGCTCACGACGCTTTGGTTGAGTTCTCGGGCTCGCTCCGCACCCTGGCGGTCGCGCTCTTCAAAATTGCGAATGACATCCGTCTTTTGGGCAGTGGGCCCCGTTCGGGTATCGGTGAGTTGATTCTGCCTGCGAACGAGCCGGGCAGCTCGATCATGCCGGGTAAAGTCAACCCCACGCAGTCGGAAGCCATGACGATGGTTTGCGCTCAAGTCATCGGCAACGATACGGCGGTCACGATCGGCGGCATGAACGGCCACTTTGAACTCAACGTCTTTAAGCCGCTCATCGTGTTCAACGTCCTTAATTCGATCCGCTTGCTTGCGGACGCATGCGAGAGCTTCGACGAGCACTGTGTGCGCGGTATTAAGGTCAATGAGACGCGCGTGCGGCAGCACTTGAGCAACTCGCTCATGTTGGTCACGGCACTCAACCCGCATATCGGGTACGATAACGCGGCGAAAGTTGCCAAATACGCGTACGAGAACGATACGACCTTGAAGGATGCGGCTCATAAGCTCGGTATTCTTGAGCCTGAGCGCTTCGATCAGTTGGTTCGTCCGGAAGATATGGTGGGGCCGTTGAAGAAGTGAAGCGTCCATTTCGCGTCTCCTTCTTCTGCAGCGCCCGCGAGGTCCTCGATCCGCGGATTCTCGACCAGGCGGCCGAGTTCGCGCGGGCGATCGCGGAGAGAAAGTGGGAGCTTCTCTATGGCGGCGGTCGGGCGGGTCTGATGGGCTTTATCGCCGATCAGGCTTTAGCCGCCGGTGGGATCGTTCGCGGCGCGATCACGGAAAGTTTGGCGGCCGGCTCGGAAGGGCTTCACCCCGGCCTGCATGAGGCCGTGGTCGTGAAAGACCTCTTCGAGCGGAAAAAGTGGCTGATGGAGAACGCCGACGGTTTCGTGATTTTCCCCGGCGGCTTCGGAACGCTCGATGAAGCGCTGGAAGCTATCACGTGGAAGGCCTTGGGCTGCCATGACAAGGCGGTCGTGTTTGCCAACATCGGCGGCTTTTGGCAGGATCAGCTCGACGTCTTTCAGCGATTGTCTGCACATCGAATGATCGCGCCGAACGGGCTTCGGCTCTATACGTCTTGCGAGTCGGTTACGGAAATCCTCGAAGTATTGGAAGACGCGTTTCTTAAAGGAACGAATCGGGAATGAAAGCCAAGGATTTGTTTGCAAGCGAGCGTTTCAACTGGTTGCGGGACGACAGTATCCGCCCCTATGTCTTCGTTCGACCGGAGAACCGGATCGAGAAGCCGGGCGAATACCATGCCGGCCTGGATTGGTTCCCGCACGAGGTGCTCTATAAGAACCCGCTTGAGATGGATCAGGTCTCGTTCGCCGATCGTATCTTGGATCTGGAGTCGAAAGCGTTCGGTCCGAGCGGTCTGGCGATGCCCCGGTGGGTGTTTTACGATTGTGCGATCGTTCCCGGATTTGTGGCAGGCTTCGCGCAAAAGACGGGAGCGCTGAGCCCGGCTGTGCGCAATGTGCTGCAGGTCAATGAAGGGGATGAGTGGACGCCTCTTTCCCTCTTCATCATCATTCCGACGATGTCGAAAGACGGAGAGTGGGTCGCTCACAACCTGTGTTCCATTAACTCGCTTCTTCCGAAAGAAGACCAGTTTTACGGAATCGGTTTTTTGTCCAAGGCGTTCGGACTTTGGTACGCGAACGTCAAAACGTGTTGCGGTATGACCCAGTGGGGTTCTCCGGCCGTTCGTCTTCACTCGCATTACGGCGATTTCGAAATTTTGACGGCGTATACGCCGGTTCATTCGTATTCGAGAACGCTCACCTATCGGGTGAAGGTCGATATTTCGACGTGGTCGTCGTTCTTCACGAAGACGCCGACCGACGATTTTCTTGCGCGGTATCAGAAGACGGGGCTTCAGGTCGATCCCAAAGACGATCAAAGTCTTATAGACCTTCAGCGGCGTCTGGAAAGAAAAGACGGACCGTATTTTCTTCACGGCTGGGAGACGGTGGAAAAGGGTCTGAACGATCCGCTTAACATTTACGTCCGGAAATAACGCAGCTCTGCACGACCCTGAAGTGCTGGCGAAAGAACTTTCGATACGATAGAGTTTTTGTATGAGTGATGCTCAAAATTTGACCGAATTACCTCCTGTCGCCCGGAATATCTACATCCCCTGCAAGAAGTGCGGAGTCGAGCGGTTTCACAAGGTGATCGCGCACACGTCTCCGACGAGTGCGAAGGTCAAATGCGAGGTCTGCGGCGGGCAGAGCACGTTTAAGTTGAAGAAGACGCAAACGCGGACGACGAAAAGTTCGAGCAGTTCTTCGGCGGCGAAGAAAGCGAAAAAAGCCGAAGTTGACAGCTCGGCCTTGTGGCAACAATTGAAAGAGCAAATCGGGACGGATCATGTGATCCCGTACAATATGAAGACCAAATTCGCGCGGGAGAACGCCATCGAACATCCCAAGTTCGGCCTTGGTTTCGTGACGAGCGCGACTGACGATAAAATCGAAGTGGTCTTTCAAGAGGGCGGCCGCGCTCTCGTTCATAATCGTTCCTGATTGATCTCGCTCATCGATGTCGCAGTTTGATTGGACGCAAGGTCTGAATCCTGAGCAGCGTGAAGCCGTTTTGCACACGGAAGGGCCGCTTCTTATTCTCGCGGGCGCGGGTTCCGGAAAAACCACAGTTCTCGTCTCGCGCACGGGCCATCTTCTGCAAACGACTTCGATCAAGCCTTCGCAGATCTGCGTTTTGACTTTCACGACCAAGGCGGCGCGCGAACTGAAAACGCGCGTGGCAAGCCGGATCGGCCCTAGCGCCAACGGCATTTGGACGGGAACCTTCCATTCCTTCGGTTTGCAAATCCTGCGTAAATACCACAAGGAAGCCGGCCTTCCCTCCGGATTCGGCGTGATCGACCAGAGCGACAGTCACGAGATTCTTAAAGAACTCATGGCGAACATGCGTGATACCTCGCGGAGCACCGGTTATAAGGTCGACCGTCTTCTTTCGATTTTCAACGACTGGCGCGCGAGTGGAAGGACGGCTCCGCGAAACGAGTCCGACGACTACGAGGTGATGGCGCAGATTCTACTGCCGAAATACCTGCGCCGGCTCGAGATGTTGGGGGTTGTGGATTTCGACGGTCTCCTTTTGAAGCCGGTTGAGCTCTTTAAGAACGAACCGCGCATTTTGGAGGAAGTACAATCCGGCTTCCGGCACGTCATGGTCGACGAGTTCCAGGATACGAACGTGACGCAGTTCGATTTGGTGAGGGCGCTTGTCGACAAACACCGCAATATCGCCGTGGTGGGCGACGACGACCAGTCGATCTACGGCTGGCGCGGCGCCTGCGTCTCGAACATCCTCGATTTCCCAAAGTATTTCGAAGGCTGCCGCGTGATTCGGCTCGAGCGCAATTACCGGTCGACACCTGCGATTCTGGCAATCGCCAATGAGGTGATTGCGAAGAATACGGACCGGCATGGAAAGGTTCTGCGACCCGACCCCAATGCTGCATACGGAGAGAGGCCGGAAATCTTCGTTTACGAAAACGACGACATCGAGGCCGAAGAGGTCGTGAGCCAAATCAATTATTTCATGGAGAAGGGGTACAAGGCGGGCGACATCGCGGTCCTTTACCGCTCGAACGGGCAGTGAGGAATGATCGAGGCCCAGCTGAGGAGGGAGCAAATCCCTTACTCGATCACCGGCGGCACGGGTTTTTTCGAGCGCAAAGAGACGAAGGATATCCTGGCGTACCTAAGATGTTCGCTGAATCCGAACGAAATCGCGTTCCGGCGTATTTTGAATGTTCCCACCCGCGGGATCGGGGAAGCGACCGTCGAGCGTATTGAACAGTTCGCCCAGGAAATCGGCTTCAAGTTCCACGTTGCCGCCCGTCGTTGGAAAGACGCCGGCGTGCAGGACAATATCGGCGCGCATATCGACGCGCTTTTTGAAATTCTCGATAATCTGCCGAATGAACTTCTTCACGGTGACCCCGAACGCTCTGTCGGCGAAGCCTTGCTGAGTAAATTCCTCAACATGGGTTATCGGGACTACATGCGGCAAACGTGCAGGGACGAGGCGGCGTTGGCGAAACGCTGGGCGGTCGTCGAAATCTTCGCGCGCGTTCTCGACCGTTTCGTCGAACGCGGCGCACGGGATGAGAAAACGCTCATGGAATTCGTCGACGCCATGGAGCTTCGTGATGCCGGAGAAGACCCGGATAAGGACGGTCAGGGCAATAAGGTACAGCTGCTGACTTTGCACGCCTGTAAGGGGCTTGAGTTCCCCGTTGTGATCTTCGTGGGATGCGAGGAGGACCTGATTCCGCACCGGACCCTGGGAAGTGATGTGGCCGAAGAACGTCGGCTTTTCTATGTGGGTGTCACGCGCGCCAAAGAGCGGCTTGTCCTGACACGGGCCCGGAAGCGGAAAAGATACGGGCAATACGCTCCGAGTTCGCCCTCACGTTTCCTGCTTGAGATCCCCGAGCATCTCGTGAATTCCTTCGAAACCGGCTTCCGTCCGGTGAACGAAAGTGAGAGGAAGAGCCTGATGGAGGATCTCTTCAAAAAGCTCGCCATCTCAGCCGAGCGCCAGAAGATTACCTAATTACGAGGTGGGGAGCGGCTGCTTGCAGTTAGCCGCTCCCCAAGGTAGAAAGGGGCCATGTCTGGCGTCCTCGAAGCGCGCATTCGCGGAAAACTCGAAGCGGAATTCAAGCCCGTTCACCTGGAACTCGAGAATGAGAGTCACAGGCACAATGTTCCCTCAGGCTCGGAAACGCATTTCAAACTTTTGCTGGTGTCAGCCCGTTTTGAGAACCTTTCACGGATCGCGCGGCAGCGGCTCGTCAACGAGGCGCTAAAGTCGGAATTCCAAAGCGGGCTCCATGCGCTCACGATGAAAACTTTGACGCCGAAAGAGTGGTCCGAAGCGGGTGTTGTGGAAGTGACGTCGCCACCATGCTATGGCGGCTCAAAAAACAAGCAGGCTTAGAGTTCGGCCAGTTGGCGGCGAAGTTGATTGAGGAGTTTCTTGGTTTTTTTTCGGAATTCTTCTTCGGAGCGTTCGGCCAAAGCGGTTTTCCGGCGATCGTCTTCGGCCCGCAGGATCGAGGCACTCAAGCTTTCCCATTCGTGGAAAGCCGATTCGAGTTCCTTCAGAGTGCGATCGAGCTTTTGTGACTTCAGGGGAGCCCGAACGCCACGTATGCGGCGAGATGAAGATTCCGACGTTGACATAACTGAACAGAGTGTGGCCCGAAAGTCCGGGATTTGACAAGGCAAATCCTTGATGGCGATGATACGCAGTTCTCAAGCAAGGAAAGAGGGATGGCAGAAGAGATTATTTATACAATGAAAGGCGTTGGGAAGGTTTACCCTCCCAACCGCTACGTTCTTAAGGATATCTATCTCTCCTATTTTTATGGAGCAAAAATCGGTGTTTTGGGATTAAACGGTGCCGGTAAATCGACTCTCTTGAGAATTATGGCGGGCGTCGATACCGATTTTATCGGTGAGGCGTTCCCGGCACGTGATTTTAAAATCGGATACCTGCCGCAGGAGCCGGAACTCGATCCCAATAAAACCGTCAAAGAAAACGTGATGGACGGATTAGGGGAGCTCCCGAAGCTTCTCGAGGAGTTCAACCAAATCAGCCAACGGCTCTGTGAGGACATCACGCCCGAAGAAATGGAAAAATTGATCGAGCGGCAGGGAGAGATCCAAGAAAAGATCGAAGCGGCCGACGGGTGGGAGATCGACCAAAAGGTCGAGCGCGCGATGGACGCCCTCCGGTGTCCGCCCGGAGAGTGGCCGGTGACGAATCTCTCCGGTGGTGAGCGTCGCCGGGTCGCTCTATGCCGTCTCCTGCTTTCGAATCCCGATATCCTTCTTTTGGACGAGCCTACGAACCACCTCGACGCTGAAAGCGTCGCATGGCTTGAGAAATATCTGCACGACTTCCCGGGGACCGTGATCGCCGTGACTCACGACCGTTACTTCCTTGACAACGTCGCCGGCTGGATCCTGGAACTTGACCGTGGCGAGGGTATTCCGTGGAAAGGCAACTACTCGTCGTGGCTCGAGCAGAAGGAGCGCAGGCTGGCTCTCGAAGAAAAGCAAAACGAGCGCCGTCAAAAAACGCTCGAACGCGAGCTCGAGTGGATTCGCATGGCGCCGCGTGCCCGTCACGCGAAGGCGAAGGCACGGATTTCTGCTTACGAAAATCTCCTGAAAGAGCCGACACCCGAAAAATTGGCTGAGATGCAGATCTACATTCCGCCGGGACCGCGGCTCGGTGACGTCGTCGTTGAGGCGAAAAACGTCTCGAAGGCGTACGGCGACAAGCTTCTCTTCGAAAATATGAACTTCTCCCTCCCGAGGGGTGGTATCGTCGGCGTGATCGGCCCGAACGGGGCTGGTAAGACGACGCTCTTCCGGCTGATCACGGGTCAAGAAAAGCCCGACAGCGGGGAGTTCGTCGTCGGTCCGACCGTGAAAATCGCTTACGTCGACCAAATGCGCGACGCTCTCGATCCCAACAAAACCGTTTGGGAGGAGATCTCGGGCGGCAACGAAGTCATGATGGTCGGTAACAGGGAAATGAACTCGCGCGCTTATGTCTCGCGCTTTAATTTCCAGGGAGACGCGCAACAGAAGAAAGTGGGTGACCTTTCGGGCGGCGAGCGCAATCGCGTGCAACTAGCAAAAGTGCTTCAGGCGGGCGGGAACCTCCTGCTTCTGGACGAGCCGACGAACGACCTTGACGTCAACACGATGCGGGCCCTCGAAGAGGCTCTCCTGGAGTTCGGCGGATGCGTTGTGGTGATTTCGCACGACCGGTGGTTCCTTGACCGCATTTGCACCCACATCCTCGCCTTCGAGGGTGACAGCCAAGTCTACTTCTTCCCTGGAAACTACACCGAGTATGAGGAAGATCGTCGCAAACGCCTGGGCGAGGCGGCGTTGGTTCCGAAACGAATCAAGTACAAGAAGCTTCAGTAAGCGTTTTTCCCGTCCGGTGAGGCTTGATAAGGCCTCACCGACCCTTTTTAAGCTGCTTTGGCGGCATCAGCCTTAATTTGGAAGAGTTCAGCGAGGAGGGCGTAAGCCGTTTGGAGTTCCCGGAAGAGGGCTGCCATCTGCGCCTGTGTGGTCGCATCGGCATCGAGATGACGGTCGGGGTGGCTTTTTAAAGCGGCTTGGCGCCAAGCGGACTTCAGCTCCGACTCGGTAAACTCCTCCGGCAGGCGGTTACCCGAATGACGCCTCAAGAGCTCGAAAGCACAGAGAGTCTGGAAGGTTTCGGCGCGTTTCCGGATTTCCGGCGGGACAGGTTTCGCGTTGGGTTCCCGAGGTTCGGGGCGCGTGGAAACGGTTTCCGGTCGTTTGGATCGAGGGTATCCGACGTGGGTTTGAGTCCTGAATGTGAACCGTTTAAGACCCGTTGCAAGGCGAGCCGCCAGGTTTTCGGTCGGGTCGGCCGTGTTTTCCGCGAATTCCTGGCCCTTTTCCTTGGCTAGTTCGGCGCGAACTTCAGCTTCGATCTCTTTCCTGAGATCTTTTCGAATCTGTTCTTCAAGAATTTCGATGAAGCTCATTGCCTTCATACCCTTTACTACGGCTCGATTCGAGGCATTCTTGAGGCTAGAAGAGCCAAAAAAGGTCCGAATCTTCTTCGCGGACGAGGGAAAACGACGGTCTGGTCGAGGGAAAACGGGGGAATCGGACGGGGAAACTCGCCACGTTTTCTCCTCGTTGAAAGGCGTTTACCCCTAGGAAAACCGGGTTTTCTCTAGGGGAAAGGGGGGTGAATCGGTGGAGTTTGCCCAGGGGAAAACCGAGTTTTGCTTGTTTTTCCTAGGGGGAAAACGGCTCCGGAAGCCGAATGCGAGCGGTTCACCCTAGGAGAGGCAGCGGAAAAAAAGATTGCCAATGCATTTTTCTTTGGACAACGCTCAACTCATAGGTATCATGAAGCCACGTTGTATATGAGATGAGCCGTTCTGTTGTTCAATGGAATCGGCTGAACATCTCGGATAAACAAAAAACATCGGGGCTCAGAGGGCCCGATTGTGGAGGAGAAAAGAGATGGCGAAGAAAAAGACGACCAAAAAGGCAGCGAAAAAAACGACTGCCAAGAAGGCGACAAAAAAAGCCGCTGCTAAAAAAGCAACGAAAAAAGCCGCTGCTAAAAAAGCAACGAAAAAAGCGGCTGCAAAAAAAGCCGGCGCTAAAAAGAAGCGCACGCTGAACCCCGCTCTCAAAGCTCCTTATAAGCCCAGCGCTCAATTGGCAGAAATCGTCGGCGCTTCGCCTCTCCCGCGCCAAGAAGTCGTCTCGAAACTTTGGAAATACATCAAAAAGAACGGTCTCCAAGACAAACAAACGATCAACGCTGACGAGAAACTCCGCCCGATCTTCGGCAACAAGAAGTCGGTGACGATGTTCGAAATGCAAAAATACGTTTCGAAACATCTCGCGAAAGCGTAAGTCTTGGGTTCCTGCTGATCCCAAAAAAGAAAGCCACCCTCGAAACAGGGTGGCTTTTTTTGTTTAGACCGCCCGCCGTCTGGGGCCGGCGAACTTCGCGACATTATGGTTGCGGTCTTCCATGTAACGTAAGGGTTTTTTCCACTGGTGGTGAGGGCGGTTTTCCGCCGCTTGCTTTCGGCGGGCTTCCTTAAGTTCCAAAAGCTTCCGAATGACTTGGCCCGGGCTTAAAGGCGGGGCTGCTTTCTTTTCCGCTCTCTTTTGGGGAGCTCGACGGGCTTTCGCTTTCAAACTGATGACTTTAGCTTTCGTCTTGCGCGCGCCGCTCACGGTTTTCCTTGGGGCACGAGGTTTTCGTGCTTTTGCGGCGGCAGGTTTTTTCGTGGTTTTTCTCATCAGCACCTCCGCCGGTCTCTTCGGCAGGGCCTGGACCAAATTCAAGGAGGAGGGGCCCCGGATTTGGGAAACGGCGCGAACTGAAACAGCTCACGCCGACATTGATTCGCGATGAGGCGGTTTATTCAAGATTTGCTTGGAAAAACGTCAAAATGTCGCGATGGCGGGAAACCGCCGTGTCGGCGATGGCAAAAAAGTGCGACGCTTTCAGGCGAATGAGTTCCTGGCTGCCAAAGGCCTCATAGAGGGCCCATTGGGTGGCCGTCGGAACGACCGTATCGTCCTCCGCAAGAACGGTGAGAACCCGTTTCGGGCCGCTGTAACTAGCGAAGTTGAGGGGATCGATTCGAATGCTCGCTTTTAGAGCCTCGAGGTACTCCTCGACGGTCGTGAACCCATAGGCTCTCATGCGGGCCTCACGAAGGCGCGAAAGCCCTTCCTCCGTGCTCTTGGCGTAGATCTCGGGGAGGTTCCCACCGCCGACGATCAAGGCGGCTGCAGAAAGACGGGAGTCGATTCCCACGGCAAGGGCTCCGATAATCGCACCGGCGCTGGTGCCGAGAAGACCGATTTGCTTCGGTCGGACAGGCGCCAAAAGTTCAATCAGGCGGCGAACGGCCGTGACAGCCCGGACGGCTTGGCGGTCATGCGCCATTAGGTCGAACTCGTCACGCGAATCCGGCGTCCAGGCCTCCAAAATGACGGCCCGAAAACCGAAGGTACAAAGTCCCAGGGAGTAGGCTTCGTCGAGAGGAGTCATTCCTCCGATGGGCGGAAGGACGATGACAGCTCTCGACACCGGATTGGTCTGTCCGAAAATTTTTGGCTGGTAGAGGCGGGCTGTGACGAGACTCAATTTGTTTTCGATTGGGTCCTTGGCTCCGATTTGGACTCGGTCGATTTGACAGGTCGCGAGACCGCTCAGGCCCTTTTCCTCTGAGGAAATGATGTGCGTCGTAATCCCCGGGACGTAACTCTTTTCGATCAGTGAGATCGCCTCTGGAGACGGTTCGAGGGCATAAACAGAGTTAACGGAAAGGAAAGCGGCCGTCGCCGCGAATAAAGACCGGAGGGTGTATCTCATATCAGCCTCGCGCACGCTTTAATTCGTTAACGGCGCCATCTTCTCCGAAGTCGGGAAGACTGCAAGAGTCTGTCTGCCTTGGGTGCAAATTTTTCCAGTGAAATCGGCTATATTGGCATTTTTCGACAGTCTTGGACTGGGCGGCCGGGATCTGTTAAAATCGGCCGCGAAAATATCAAATCGGATGTGTCCGTGCGGAGCGGGAAACGTGACGATTAAAACTCCTGAAGAAATCAGGCTGATGGAAAAAGTCTGTCAGCTGGCAGCTAGAACCCTTTACCATACCGCGAAGTTCATTCGGCCTGGTATTACGACGGAAGAACTCGATCAGATTGCTCACGACTTTACGCTTTCTCATGGAGCGCGTCCGTCGCCACTCGGCTATCACGGATATCCGAAATCGATCTGCACATCCGTGAACGATGTGATTTGTCACGGGGTGCCCGATAAAACCGTCCTAAAGGAAGGGGACATCATCAACATCGACGTCACCTGCTATAAAGACGGATTCCACGGTGACACGTCAGCGACGTTCTTTGTCGGCCAGGTTTCCGAACGCGCACGTCGGATCACCGAGGTGGCGAAGAAGGCAATGGAGAAGGGGATCGAAGCGATCACCCCGTGGGGAACGACGGGTGATATCGGTTTCGCGATCAATAAGTACGTGACCAAGCAAGGTTACTACGTGGTCCGCGAAATCGGTGGCCACGGGATTGGGCGCAACTTCCACGAAGAGCCTTTCGTGCCCTCGTTCGGCAAGAAAGGTCGGGGCGACCGCTTGCGCCCTGGCGCCACGATTACGGTTGAACCGATGGTCAATGAAACGAATGCCGAGTTGGTGGAGTACGAGATCCCGAACTCGACGATCAAATGGTACACGGCTGCCGATCATTGTCTTTCGGCTCAGTTTGAGCACACGGTCCTCATCACCGAAACGGGGCCCGTGATTTTGACCGTCTATTGATTTCTGAGAGGCGGAAGGGTGGACGCTGGCGCCATGCGTCCCAACGGACGGCCTTTCGTTGACGCATGGGATCCGGTTTTTTACTCTGGCGCCTCGAAACATGGCTTTCGGAGGATCGAATTAATGACGACCGTCACGATGGAGAGAAACACGATGACAAATACACAAGCAAAACCGGCGACTGAAACGCGCGACTACCGGGTTTGTTGTGAGGCGATGGAAGACCCGAAGGTCTTCGCCGAGTTGGCTCGCTGGGGCCGCGAGGAAATTAGACTTGCCGAAGCCGAAATGCCGGGCTTGATGGCTCTCCGCGAGGAATACGGTCCGAAGCAGCCTCTGAAAGGGGCCCGTATCACCGGCTGCTTGCACATGACCATTCAAACAGCTGTCTTGATCGAAACCCTGGTTCACCTCGGTGCGAAAGTCCGCTGGTCCTCCTGTAATATCTTTTCCACCCAAGATCACGCGGCGGTCGCGATGGCGGCGGCCGGTATCCCTGTTTTCGCCTGGAAAGGTGAGACCGAAGAAGAATACAACTGGTGCATTGAGCAAACGATCAATGGTTGGGGGCCCGAAGGATTCGACCTGATCTTGGATGACGGTGGCGACCTTACGAACATGATGCACCAAGAGCGCTATACCCACCTTCTTAAGAACGTTGTGGGAATTTCCGAAGAAACCACGACGGGCGTTCACAACCTCGAGCGTATGTTGGCTGAAGGTCGGCTCAAAGTTCCGGCAATCAACGTCAACGACTCGGTTACGAAGTCGAAGTTCGACAACCTTTACGGCTGCCGCGAATCGTTGGCTGACGGTATTAAACGTGCGACCGACATCATGATCGCGGGCAAGATCGTCGTTGTCGCGGGTTATGGCGACGTCGGCAAAGGCTGCGCGAAATCGATGCGCGCTTACGGCGCCCGCGTGCTCGTCACTGAAATCGACCCGATCTGCGCGCTTCAAGCCGCGATGGAAGGTTTTGAAGTCGTGACGATGGAGCAAGCCGCGCCGATCGCCGACATCTTTGTGACGGCGACCGGCTGCTGCGACATCATCACTGAGAAACACTTCACGCAGATGAAAAACGGCGCGATCGTCTGCAACATCGGCCACTTCGATGTCGAGATCGACATGGATTGGCTGAACAAGAACTCGACGGTCCGCGAAGTGAAGCCGCAAGTTGACATTCACACTCTCAAAAACGGCCGCGAGATCATTGTTCTTGCGAAAGGTCGTCTCGTTAACCTCGGTTGCGCGACCGGACATCCGTCGTTCGTGATGTCGAACTCGTTCACGAACCAAGTCTTGGCGCAAATCGAGCTTTGGACGAACCGTGAGAAGTATTCGAAAGTCGGTGTTTATCGCTTGCCGAAGGAACTCGACGAAAAAGTTGCGGCTCTGCACCTGAAGAAACTCGGCGTTGAGCTCACGACGCTCACGGATAAGCAGGCGCAGTACCTCGGTGTGAACAAAAACGGTCCGTTCAAGCCGGAGCACTATCGCTACTGATCAAATGAATGGAGAGCGGGAGCTCTCCGTTCAAGGGAAAGTGAGCGGAATA
Organism: uncultured Bdellovibrionales bacterium; assembly: GCA_937927435.1. Classification (GTDB taxonomy): domain Bacteria; phylum Bdellovibrionota; class Bdellovibrionia; order Bdellovibrionales; family JAMPXM01; genus CALBDW01. Next base: position 1,090 of record CALBDW010000158.1, on the reverse strand, counting down.
CACGAAGCCCTGACGCTACTTTTTAAGTGGCTCAGGGCTTACGTATTTTAAGTAGTGTGCCATTTCGGCGATACTCTCGCGGATATCGTCGATGGCGCGGTGGCGGTTCTGTTTGTCGTACTTAATGCCGTACTTGCTGTTGAGAATCACTTTCCAGGCTGTCACATCGAGCATGCGGTAGTGGAGCTTCTCGGCCAACCGCTTGAAGTATTTATTGATGAAGAGCCGGTCCTGGCTGATGGAGTTCCCGGCGATCACGGCGGGCTCGGTGAAATGCCTTTCCACGAGCGTTACGAGGTCGTCCTCAACAAGATGGGGTTCGCGACCGTGGGGGACGAGGGCGGTGAGGCCGCTCGCGCCGTGATGCTGCTTGTTCCAATCGTCCATCCGGTCCAAGTATTCCTGGGGTTGTTTGAGGACCGCGTGATAGGTTTCGAGTTCGTTAAAGTCGAGATCGGTCACGATCGCCGCGATTTCGATCACGACTTCGCGCTCGACGTCGAGCCCGGTCATTTCCATGTCGATCCAAAGAAGCTTTTTCATCGCATCCATCCCGATTGTTAATCATCCAAGAAAACGACCAGAACGCCCTCGTTCCGTCTTCCGTTTTCCATCCGTTCTTCCTCGAACGGGAAGCCGCCCAAACGCAAGTAATTGACGACGGTTTTCTTGACCTGGCCCGTGCCTTTTCCCGTCATGATGCGAACGCGCTTTTGACCCGCCCGCTGGGCTTTTATTAAGAAACGGTCGACCGCATCCGGAACGTCCTCGGTCCGGTAACCATGAAGATCTAATAGCATAATTTTGGGGTACCAGTTTCCGCTTGGTATTGCAATGTGTTAAGAGGCGAATTTCTGATGGACTTTTTCGAGATCGTCGGAGAAGAGGTGAAGGAGGATGTCGCTTGCGTCTCCTGGCTATTCAGAGCTAGGATCAGCCTTCAACTCCCTTCAAAAATTTTGCGCCCGTAGCTCAGTTGGATAGAGTGTCAGCCTCCGAAGCTGAAGGTCAGTGGTTCAAATCCACTCGGGCGCGCCACTCTCAAACTGGCTCACCTTCGTGGGGATGAAAGGGCTGATTCCCCTAGGTG
>CALBDW010000157.1 GCA_937927435.1 uncultured Bdellovibrionales bacterium | reverse complement strand
CATCAACCGTTATCCGCACGAGTTCTCCGGCGGACAACGGCAGCGGATCGGAATCGCACGCGCCTTGGCGGTCGAACCGAGCTTCATCGTTTGCGACGAGCCGGTTTCCGCGCTCGACGTTTCGATCCAGGCCCAAGTCATCAACTTGCTCATGGATCTTCAACAGCAGCTCGGCCTGACCTATCTCTTCATCGCGCACGACCTCAAAGTCGTGGAACACATCTCAAACCGCGTGGCCGTGATGTACCTCGGTAAGGTCGTCGAAATCGCCGAAGCGGATGAACTCTACATGCACCCGACTCATCCCTATACAAAGGCTCTTCTGTCGGCGATCCCTATTCCGGACCCGCGCAAGAAAGACCAGCGGATCATTCTCACGGGCGATGTTCCGAGCCCGATCAACCCGCCGTCAGGTTGCTTCTTCCACCCGCGTTGCCCGGAAGCGATCGAGGATTGCAGGTCCAATTGTCCGAACCTGCGCGTGACGCGGCCTGATCACGAAACCGCTTGTATCCGCGTGTGAAGAATCACGCCCGGAAGTCAGTGAAGGCGCGAGACACCTTCCTCCGGGCGTCGCTCGTACACTTCGACTTGCGACATGTAATGTTTCATCTCCCGGACATAAAGATTCGTTTCCGGCGTCGCCTGTCCATTGATCAGTTTTCTCTTCGAACCGAAGTATAAATACGGCAGGTAATCGACGTAGTTGCTTTCGTTGATATAGCTCAGATTATTGATCACGATCCGGCGCTTTAATTCCCCCAGCGCCTCGATCAAAAAACCCATCGTCGCGACGGCGGCGTTTTCCGGAACATGCAACGTATCAGGAGTCACGCCGTAAACTTCCACGATCGGGGCTGGAATGTACTTGATTTGGGTCGGCCCGCGGCTTAAAGGCGCAACGTTCGTATCGCCCTTGAGATAGGCGCGCACGACTTTCACCAAATGAACCAGCCACGGAGCGCTTTCCTTCAAAACGTAACGGGGGCTCGTCCAAAACTTCGATTCGCGACCCAGAATCCCGATCGACATCGTCGCCAGCAGCGTGTACTCCTGGCCGCCCACATTGAATAAACGCTGCAATTCAGCCTTTTTGTCGACGAGAGCGTAAAAAAACGCCTGAACCTTTTCGGTCTGCATTTCGGGCGCGGCCGTCAGGAAGTAGATCTCGCAATCCTCGCAATCGGAACGCATCCATTCCCAACGCTCGTATCCGTTTTGAATGAGGACCGCACGCCGCTCTTCAAGCGGCATGGCCGGGCCAGCGAATGCGTGAGCCCCGCCCGCCAGGACAAAGACGAGCGCTAAAAACAAACGGATCAACATCGGTCCTCCGGCTCCCACACGGCTTATTCGGTCCAAACAAGGGGAGAAGTAGCAAACCGGGGGCCAGATGAGCTGCAAATAAATGATTTTTTACGCGCCCTTGGCTTGCGCGTTTACACAAATTGGCGCCCCTACCCCGAGCGCCCGATTCTTGAAATTCCGTAAACTTGCGCCGCAGCAAACAAACAAATCTCGGCACAGCTTGTTTACCAGATGAAACCTGTTGCGCTTAGAGCGCTTTTTTTCTTGGCACATCGATTGCGACGGCCCCCAAGACGGGTGGTGATCACCCAATGAGGGTTCGTAAGGGGAAAGGAAGTTGCCATGAAAAAGTTTGCAGGGGTGTTGACGGTCATTGCAGGACTTTTCATCTCTCTCGCGGCACACGCGAATCATCCGCCGTTGGGAACGACCATCAATAAGTACTTCGGCGAACACGTGCCGTTGTTCGTTTTCGAAAAAACCTTTAATCCGGAAAACATCATCATCATCTACACGAAGGTCGACCGGAACTGCCGGATCATCTACGACAGGCAAAAGCAACAGCCGACGTTCGGCCTTTACTGGCTCGACGACGGCGTCCGCTTCGACCCGGCTCCGCAATTGGCGAACCAGTTCCTCTCGCGCATGCCGGTCGAAGACATTAAAGACGACCCGTATTCCTTCTACGTGAGACTCACGGACTTAAGACAGCTTCATCATGATTTGGCGGACGAACGGCTCCTCATTCGGTCCGAACAGTATGGCAACTCTTGTCTGGTAGGGGCTTACATGAGGCTGAAAAACAAGAAATTGGTTCGGGTCACCTCGACGCTGACAGACGCCGCAATCAACTTCTTCAGCCTCAATATCCGTTCGCTCACCGTCGTGGGACACGAAATCGGGAACATGAATAAAAAGATCGTACGCACGTATCCGGCCGCCGAAAGCAGACTGGCGGCCCGCTAAGGCACCGCTGTCACTTGCTGAGTTTCAGCAAGGTGTGCACCGTTTTTTTCATGTGTTCGATTTCGAACGGTTTCTTGATGTAATCGTCGGCGCCGGCTTCAAAGCCGCGCTTGACGTCGAACTCGCTGGTCTTTCCGCTGACGAAAATCAGCGGAATATGCTTCAGGTCATCATGCTCTTTCAGAAGCTTGGCAAGTTCGAGACCGTTGATCCACGGCAACCCGATATCGAGAATGATCAAGTCGATCGGGTTGTCGTCGAGTACATGCGACAATTGTGTGCCGTCGGCCGCCGTCTTAACGTTCAGCCCATCGGCTTCGAAGATACGCCGAAGAGCGCTCCTCATGGTCTCGTCATCTTCGATGATGAGGATCGTGCGGGGAGTTTCTTTCTTCTTCAACTCGCGGAAAGAACCGAGATCAACGACGCTTTCCTTAGTCATCCGCTCCCTGGTGATCTTCTCGATTTTCTCGACAAGATCCTTCGTGTTGATCTTCGGTTTGGACATCCGTTTCCTCCCGATTCTGCAATCCGCGCGTTACAGTCCTTGTGATTCAAGCCACCTTTCGGCGTCGATCGCCGCCATACAACCGCTGCCCGCGGCCGTAATGGCTTGACGATAGACATGGTCCTGCACGTCACCGGCGGCGAAAACCCCTTCGACGGAAGTGTATGTAGAATGCGGTTTCGTCTTAATATATCCGGTTTCGTCGAGTTCGAGGATACCCTTGAAGATTTCCGTGTTCGGTTTATGGCCAATGGCCAGGAACAGTCCCTGAACAGGCAGTTCTTTCACCTCGCCGGTCACGACGTTGCGAATCTTCAGTCCCGTCACGAACTGGTCACCGAGAACCTCCTCGACCACCGTATTCCAGATAACTTCGATCTTGGGGTTGCTCAGCGCCTTGTCGGCCATGATTTTCGAAGCTCGGAACTGGTCGCGACGGTGGATGATATAGACTTTGGACGCGAAACGGGTCAGGAATGTCGCCTCCTCCATCGCCGTATCGCCGCCGCCGACCACCGCCACTTCCATATTGCGGAAGAAGGCGCCGTCACAAGTCGCGCATGCCGACACTCCCTTATTGAAGAAAGCCCGCTCCGATTCAAGACCGAGATACTTCGCGCTTGCGCCCGTGCAAACGATCACGGCATGGGCGAGATACATCTTATCCCCATCCCAGATTTTGAAGGGTCGCGACGAGAAATCGACTTTCGTCACGTTCCGACGGATGAAGCGGGTGCCGAAGCGCTCCGCTTGAGCACGCATTTCTTCCATCAACGCGGGCCCCGTAATGCCTTTCGAAAAGCCCGGGTAGTTTTCAACCTCCGTGGTCAGCATCAATTGCCCACCGGCATCTTCGCCTTCGAAGACCAACGGCTCCAAAAGAGCCCGGGAAGTATAGATCGCGGCCGTGTAGCCGGCCGGTCCCGAACCGATGATGATCACCTTCTCGATTTTTTGTTCCCCAGTATTCGTTTCCGGACTCATATCGAACCCTTCTTGTCGGACGTGTTGAGGCGATCAGTCTAGCGGAGGACTTTCACAAAGACAAAAGATGGCGGATTGCACAACACCTGTGGCCGCCGATCGGCTCGCCTGCTAGATTAGGAATATGCCATGGATCCGCTTCCGGAAACCCCGATCCCCGATCGAGGTAACCGCCGGAACTAATCTGATGCAGGCCCTTCTCGATCATGGGCTCCCCGTCGCCTCTTCTTGCCGAGGAGACGGTGTCTGCGCGAAATGCCGGATCGAAATCGTCAGCCCGTCGGCCCAAGACCCGAAAGCGTTGAGTCCCGAAACCGATCTCGAAAAGTTTTTGCGGGAGCGTCATCAACTGCCATCCAACGTACGAATCAGCTGTCAGACCCACGTTCTGGGCGACATCACGGTGGACACCACATATTGGTAGCCAAAACGCGGCTTGGATGTTGCTCTGCCTCCCCGATCGGGAGGTCAGATCCAATGAGAAACCGTTTTACGCTTCTATTCATCGCTCTTGTTCCGCTTTTCGGACTCATTTCCTGTAATCGGAACCCACTCGAACGCCCCGCAATCGAAGATCCGTGGCGATTGCCCAGCCCCCAGCTCGTGCGACCGGACGCCGGCCGCCTACGGTTCTTCGAAGATCCGACGGCGGATCTGCCAGCGGTGCCCGCCGACAGCGAAATCGTCTTTCCCGAAAGCGAGGCGCTTCAGGGCGCCAAGTTCGAAATTCAGACGTCGTGCTGGACGTCCGATGGCCCGCATGAAAGCCAAACAATCCTCAAAGCGGTTTCCCGGATTCCAATCTCAAGTCTTTTGCCCACCGGATTACTCCACACTCTCGATCTCGACAGTCTCGGAGGCGCCATTTGCCAAATCCAAATCCGCGGCCGGAACCGGATCGGCTCGACACATTCTCTGAGCCTGCCGAAATTCATGCTCACTGAAGTCCGTAAACTCGAAAGCCTTAGATTCCAGAACGCGGGCGAAGATCGATATGTCATGCCCGCCGACACCGTGAAAGAACAACGGCTCTTGCCGTCGTTGAACGGGTTGCAACGCCTTGAAGCCGCCCTCTTTTGCGAATATTTCCGTAACCGCCGTGAGTGGTCCGATGAAATTCCCGATGAGAGCCGAGTTCTCGAGGAGCTCATCAACGGCGAAATCGAACCAGCTCCCAGCGCGTTCACTGAAGTGAGAACGTCGTTCACGCGGCAGAACTGCCGCCTCATCATGCGCTCGATCGACCGCTCAACGAATCGTCCGCAAACCCATGTCACGCCGGTTTTCGAAATCCGGTTTCAGCCCGCTCCCACTTCCATCAGAAGCTTCGTCGGTTTCGATTACGAGCGCGTCGGTTCCGACCGCATCATGCTCTTGGCGAATATGAAGTTCATCGAAATTGAGGTCACCAACCAAGCCAAGGTGCCGCTCGCATTCCAAATCCCGAAAACGGACGTCCTTTTTCAGGCCGTCACTTCGTCCATCCATGGCACGAACTACACCAAGGCATTTCGCTCCGCCTTGTCGATCCACGCCCAAGGAGTCTCACGTCAATGGCGGACTGACGAAAACCTCGTTTTCGAAATTCAACCAGGGGCGACTGCGAGAATCGAGGGCCGATTCGACACCAATTTCTCCTGCTTGGTTTTCGGCCTCTCGACGGCCGATATAAACACATTGCCCAATAAATCGGTTTTCGTGGGATTCGCCTATTCTTCTTCCGTACCTCTGACTCTTCGGCAGTTTGATAACTGGAATCCAGACCTCCCTCAACTCACGGGATCAACGAGCGAACGAATGGATTTCGTGCCGACATCGGATATAAGAGATGAGTTCGGAATGTTTCTCGGATGGAGTCCGGCTCCGGGCTGGATGCAATGGACAGGCGATGAAGCTAAGCCGTCCGCGCAAGAAATGCCTTGGGGCTCCGAATTGCTCTGCACGCACAAGCCCATAACGTGGAATGGTTATTAAGCGAGCGGTTTTTCGAGACGGGCGTAATGGATCGGAAGCCCCTGCGCGAGGAAAATGCGCTCAAATTGGGTGATGAAGTTTTCCTCTCGCCATTCTGACTGATGCAAATCCCAAGTCTCGCGCGTCACCTGAAACGGCGACGCGCGGAACTTCTCGAGCGACCACTCGAAATAATCACGGGAGTCTGTCTTGAAGTCGACGAAGCCTCCCGTACGCATGAGACGCCACAAAACCGCGAGAAACTCGTCCTGGATCAGGCGGTGCTTCCAGTGGCGCTTCTTCGGCCAGGGATCAGGGTGGTGGATGTAAACGTTGTTCAGTTCGCCTTCGGCGAAGAGATCCTCGAGGAGGTTCGCATCGTACCGCACAATCCGCGCATTCTGAGCTCCACCTCTTAGAGCCCGGCGGATCGACTGAATTAAGGGTTTGAACTTGATCTCGATTCCGACCACGGCCCGGTCTTTATTCCCGCAAGCCAGGTGCGCGAAGTGATAACCATTACCTGTTCCGATCTCGAGATCGAGAGGATGGGACTCTGCAACTTTAAAAACCTCGCTCCGCCAACGGCCGCGAAACAAAGGCGCCCGCTCTTCGTTGAACGCCCACTCGCTATATTCACCGTTCATCATAAGGACGTACTGAGTGGGCCGGCGCAAAGCCCGAGTTGGGGCCAAGCGAGGCCTCCGCTCCCGAACGCTGTCCGATAGCGCGGACGATTCGTTGGAAATTTCGGCTTTTTGATCGGGATTAGGCACTGACGAACTCATGGCATCCTTCGCGATTTCGGATGGCTATCCTTACCAAAATCGCCCTGGGCTGCCAACAGAGATGGCCACCCTAAAAAAACGCCGCCTCGAAGGCGGCGTTTCGCAGGTAAAACCTTATTCAGCGGATTCTTCGACCGGAGCCGGCGCCTCTTCGAGGTTTTCTGCAGCCGGAGCACCTTCAGAAGACTCTTCTGCCGGCGGAGGGGGCGGAGCAGCCGTCTCCTCTTGATTTTGAGTTTCGTGGTTAGAAGAACACTGAGTGCAGCCGTTGAGGGCCAAAACCGCCACGAGAGCTGCAGCAATAAACGCAAAACGGAACATGATCCGCCTCCTTATGGCCGATTCCGTAAAATGATTCATTGAACGTAATTAGAAGTCATAACCGAGCTCTGTTCGTGCGTTAAGGAATTTTTTCATTTCAAGGGACGACATCCCTAATTTTGGTCCTTCGAAGTGCGGCGCTTTAGAAACTCCAGCGGCTCGTCTGGATCCGTTAATTCCTCCAACGATAGGACGCGGCTGTACTCGAACGGCTGCAAACGGATCGAGCAAGGCTCATAATCACAGACCTGACAATACGCCCGGCGACAAGGGTCGACATGCAGATGGAGTTCTCCGGGATAAGGATAATTTTTCATCAGCTCTTCTTCGAACGCGACCGTACGATCATGAGCCTCAGCGACATTCCAGATCTCGGGCACGACGACATGGGCATCGATATGATGAAAACGCCCGGAGCGCATCACCCTCATGTGGTGCAGGTGAATGATGCCTTTCGGACGTTTCTCCCCGACCAACTCACGCAAGCGGCTGATGATTTCGCGATCCTCCTCGTCCATTAAGCCGCCGACAGATTTTCTCACGAGACGGATCCCGGTATAGCCCAAGTAAACACCGACGGCCATGGCAACGAGCGGGTCAAACCAATCAAGCCCCGTGAATTTCACCAACAACAGTCCGACGACGACTCCAACGCTCGTCACGAAATCAGACAGAACATGATGACCGCTGGCCTCGAGAGTCGGAGAACGATGCCGACGTCCGCTCGCGATTAAGTACCATCCGAGCAAAGCGTTCGCGACTCCGGCACCAAAAGTCACGAGCAACCCGACGCCGGTCTGTGTGAGCGAGGCTCCGCGAAGGACAGCCCGAACCGCTTCAAGCAAAATGACGACAGAAGCGAAAGCGATCAAACCGCCTTCAAAAGCGGCGGAAAAGAACTCTGCTTTACCGTGACCGTAGGGATGTTCCCGATCAGCAGGCTTATAGGCGATCGTCAAGACGAGCAAAGCCAGGCCCGCGGCGACGACGTTCACGATCGTCTCCATGGCATCCGAGAAAACAGCCTGGGAACCCGTCACCCGGTAAGCCCAAAACTTACACCCGAACAGCGCAATGCTGACGCAAAGGGAGAGCCATCCGGCCCGCTTCGCCAGCCGGTTTTCCTTTTCGCTCCATGCAGGGTCCACATTGGTCGATACACGCTCAGGCATGGGCCGACCGTACACCGGACACCGCAAAGGCGCAAGCCAACCGAAATAGCTTCTGTTTAACCAATTTTCCGGAGAGCCGCCGAAGCGGCGTCGACGATACAAACCCGATTTTTACCGGTGCGCTTCGCATCGTACATCGCGTGGTCCGCGAAGCGAACAAGGCCTTTGGCGTCGATCGGATATTGCGCCGGATGGGCCACCGCTACACCGATACTAGCCGTAAGTCGGATGGTATTACCGTCTTTCGCGAAGACGTGTTCGCTTATCACTTTGCGCAGTCTTTCGGCGAAGAGGCGCGCCCCTTCGAGATTCGTCTCCGAAAGCGCAATCAGGAACTCGTCGCCGCCGTAACGGGCGGCGAAATCGATGCTCCGAATATTGTTCCGAATCAGCTTGCCGACTTCGCTCAGAACAAAGCTTCCGAAGAGGTGGTCGTTCGTATCGTTCACCTCTTTGAAGTTGTCCATATCCATCATCACGATGGCGAGCCCGCGGTCATAGCGTTTGGCCCGGCTGATCTCGTTTTCGATCTTCTGGTAAATGGAACGCATGTTATAGAGACCCGTGAGGTCGTCGATATCGACGAGCTCCCGCAATCTCTCATTCGCTTTCGCGAGCCGGTCCGCCAGATCCTTGATCCGGAGCTGGGCCCGCACGCGCGCCAGAAGCTCCATGGGATCAAACGGTTTGCAAATGTAATCATCCGCCCCCGTGTCGAGCCCTTTGACGACATCGCCCGAATCACTACGCGCGCTCACTAAAATGACGTTGATGTAATCTTCACGCGCGCGAATCGCCTTGAGTGTCTCAAGACCGGTCATCCCCGACATATTGATGTCCAGCAAGATCAGATCCGGTTTGATCGTTTTCAGCTTCTCGACCGCTTCCTCACCGCAATTCGCCGTCTCGATGCGATATCCCTCATGTCGAAGAGCGACGGAAACGAGCCGCAGATTGTCGACATCGTCATCGACCGCGAGAATGAGGCTTTGCGAAGGGCTTTTGACGAGCGAAAGCGACATACTGACTTCATTTTAGAGGATGTTGAACCCTCCACAGAGGCCAGTTCTTAAATACCATTGAAGACGAGCCTTTCGGTCAGCACGGTCGGGAAAGTCTTTCAAAGCCGGCTGCAGAAAGCACGCCCTGCCCTTTCCACGCGCGGACGGCCGGACTTTCAGATGACACCGCCCGGAGGACGTTCTAAACTCGTCCCGATTTTCGGCGGGACCGCGCCAAAAGGCGCGGCCCTGGACCTCGACAACGGACCGGTGGGGAGAAATGTCGTACGATCACAAGAAAATCGATTCGCGCTGGCAGAAGATCTGGGAAGAAAAACAGGCTTTCAAGGCGGAGGATAATTCCCCGAAAGCGAAATTCTACGCTTTGGATATGTTCCCGTATCCATCGGGTTCGGGGCTCCATATCGGGCACATGGCCTCCTACACGCCGACCGATGTGGTCGCCCGCTACAAACGGGCCAAGGGATTCAACGTCCTCCATCCCATGGGCTACGACGCTTTTGGTTTGCCGGCCGAACAGTACGCGATCCAAACCGGCATCCATCCGGCGGTCACAACTAATAAGGCGATCGAAAATTTCCGCCGCCAGTTGAAGTCGTTCGGGTTCAGCTTCGATTGGAGCCGCGAAATTTCGACGTGCGATCCGAAGTATTACAAGTGGACACAGTTTATTTTTCTTAAACTTTTCGAAAAAGGACTCGCTTACCAGAAAGAAGTCCCTGTGAACTGGTGCCCGGCCCTGCGGACGGTTCTGGCGAATGAAGAAGTCGTCGATGGCAAAAGCGAGCGGGGCGGCCACCCCGTCATCCGCGTGCCGATGCGCCAGTGGATGCTGAAGATCACGGCGTACGCCGAGCGCCTACTGAAAGACCTCGACAAGCTCGATTGGCCGGAGCGCACAAAAGAGGCGCAACGCAACTGGATCGGCAAAAGCGAAGGCGCTTCGGTGCTTTTCCCGATCGACGGCCAACCGGGAGAAAAACTCGAGGTCTTCACCACCCGTCCGGACACACTCTTCGGCGTGACTTTCATGGTCATCGCGCCCGAACATCCCTTGCTCCGGAAAATCACGTCACCGGGACAAAAAGCCGCCGTTGAAGCCTACATCGATCAAGCGGCCCGTAAGCTGGAAGTCGACCGCAAGGCCGCAACCGAGAAGACGGGCGTCTTCACCGGCGCCTATGCCCGGCATCCTTTGACCAACGAGCTAATCCCCATCTGGACGGCCGATTACGTGTTAATGGATTACGGAACCAGCGCGATCATGGCTGTTCCGGGGCACGACAGCCGCGACTTCGAATTCGCGCAAAAATTCGGGCTTAAAATCGTGCGCGTCCTCGAAAGCCCCAACGGCGAACCGCTTCCTTTCGAAGGTGAAGGCCGCCTCGTAAACTCTCAATTCCTCGACGGTTTGTCGAAAACCGAGGCGATCGCGCGTATGATCCAGTACCTTGAAGAAAACAAACTGGGCTCGAAGCGCGTGGAGTATAAGCTCCGCGACTGGCTTTTCAGCCGCCAGCGCTACTGGGGCGAACCGTTTCCGGTCGTTCACTTCCCGAAAGCCGGCCTGAAAGCCGTTCCGCTCAACGAGTTGCCGGTACTTCTCCCCGAAGTCGCCGACTACGAGCCTTCGGAGAAGGGCGAAGCGCCTCTGGCCCGCAATACGGATTGGGTCCGTTACGTGGATCCTGAAACCGGAGAAGTGGGCTCACGCGAAACCGACACCATGCCGGGTTCGGCCGGATCAAGCTGGTACTTCCTCCGTTACACGGACCCGCACAACGATAACGAACCGTTCAACTTTGCTAAGCAGAAGTATTGGATGCCGGTCGACCTCTATGTCGGCGGCCCCGAACACACAGTGGGCCACCTCCTTTACGCGCGCTTCTGGCAAAAGGTTCTTTACGACGCCGGACTCGTCAGCCACGACGAGCCGTTCATGAAGCTCGCCCACCAAGGCATGATCCTCGGGCCCGACGGCGAAAAAATGTCGAAATCGCGCGGGAACGTGATCAATCCCGATGAAATGCGCGAACGTTACGGCGCCGACGCGTTGAGGTGCTACATCCTCTTCATGGGACCAATGGACCGGGACAAGCCCTGGAACGAATCCGGTATCGAAGGCATCAGCCGCTTCCTGGATCGAGTATGGAGAATTTGCACGGACGGCGAAGGCCGCCTGCAAGTCGACGATTCCGAACCGTCGGAGGAACTCAACCGTCTGCTCCACAAAACGATCAAGAAAGTCGGCGAAGATATCGAGTCTCTGAACTTCAATACAGCCATTTCGGCGCTGATGATCTTGCTCAATGAACTCTACCGTTCAGGCAAGCGCCCGAAAAAAGTGCTGAAACCGATGATCCAGTTGATGGCTCCCTTCGCTCCTCATCTCGCGGAGGAAATCTGGTCGTTGATGGGCGAAGAAGGCCTGGTGTCGCTAGCCCCGTGGCCGGAGTATGATTCGAATTTGACAGAGGACTCGGTCGTCACTATAGGAGTCCAGGTCAATGGCAAGTCGCGCGGTACGATTGACATCGCCAAAGACGCACCCGAAGAGGCGGCCGTGGCGAAGGCAACCGAACTGGAAAGCGTGCGGAACGCTTTAGGCGGCAAGCCGATCGGAAAAGTGATATATAAGCCTGGAAGGATCCTTAATCTGATCGTCAAATGACGAGACGGGAGAAAAAATTGAGACTCGATAACACGCGTGTCGACGGATCGCGCCCTCTCCTTTCCAACGATGCCGCCTCTCCGCAAGGCCAGTGGACGATTGAGTCAAGCCGCGAGCTGTATAAAGTCACCTCTTGGGGCGCCGGCTTTTTTGACATCAATGAAAAAGGCAACATGTTGGTCACGCCGCACGGACCGGGCGGCCCGCGCGTGGATTTGCTCGAGCTCACGATGGACCTCCAAGAGCGCGGCATTCAAGTGCCGATGCTCATCCGTTTCCCGGATATCACGAAGGCCCGCATCCAGCTCCTTAACAATTGCTTCCGCAAAGCGATCGAAGATAACGGCTACAAGGGCTCCTACCGGGGCGTCTATCCGATCAAGGTCAACCAGCAGCGCCACTTGGTGGAAGAACTCATCAAGTTCGGGCAAGAATGCAATCTCGGCCTCGAGTGCGGTTCCAAGCCGGAACTTCTCGTCGTTTTGGCGATGATGAACAATCCGGACGCGCTCATCATCTGCAACGGCTTTAAAGATCAAGAGTACATCGAAACTGCCATCCTGGCGCAAAAACTCGGCCGCAACACCATCATCGTCGTCGATCGGATGACGGAACTGCCGATGATCATCGAGGCGGCTAAAAAGTTCAACACTCATCCAAGAATCGGGTTACGGGCGAAGCTTTACTCGAAAGGAGCGGGCCGCTGGATCGACTCCTCGGGCGACCGCTCGAAGTTCGGTCTGACACCTCTTGAAATCGTCGATTGTGTCGAGCGTCTCAAGAAAGAGAACATGCTCGACTGCCTCGAGCTTCTGCACTACCACATCGGCTCGCAGATCTCCTCGATCTCGTCGATCAAAGGCAGCCTGAAAGAGGGCACGCGTTTCTACACCGAGCTATACCAGATGGGCGCGCGTCCGAAATACATCGACGTCGGCGGCGGACTTGGAGTCGACTACGATGGCTCAGGAACCACCGACAGCTCGATCAATTATACCGAACAGGAATACGCGAACGACGTCGTTTCGATCATCCAGAGCGCTTGCGACGAGAAAGGCGTCCCGCATCCGTCAATTGTGACCGAAGCGGGTCGCGCACTGGTCGCGCACCACTCCGTCCTTATCTTCAATGTTCTCGGAGTGAACCAAGTCCAGAAGAAAGAGCCCAAATCGGCTCTCTCGAAAGATGATCACCGGATCGTGCAAGAGCTCGCCTACATCTACGAGAAGCTGAACGAACAAAACATTCACGAGTTCTATCATGACGTGATGCACGCCAAGGAAACCATCCTGCAGCTCTTCACCTTCGGCGTGTTGAGCCTCGAGCAGCGCGCAAAAGCGGAAAACCTCTGCTGGGTGATCCTCACCAAAATGGAGAAAATCGCGCGCGAAATGGAAGACGGCGAAGACCTCGCAGAAAGCCTGCAAGAGCTTCTTTCGGACACGTACTTCTGCAACTTCTCAGTTTTCCAGTCGATTCCCGACTCTTGGGCAGTCGGCCAACTCTTCCCGGTTCTTCCGATCCACCGGCTGAATGAAGAGCCGACCCGTCGTGCGACCCTGGTGGACTTGACTTGCGATTCGGACGGCAAGATCGGGCAGTTCATCGACTCCTTCGGAACCCACAAAAACGCGAAGAAGGCGACACTCGAAGTGCACGAACTCAAGGAGCACGAGCCTTATTACATCGGCGTCTTCCTCGTGGGCGCCTACCAGGAAATCCTGGGTGACCTTCACAACCTCTTCGGCGACACCGATGCCGTGCACATCACGGTGACGAACGCCGGATACACCGTCGACCACGTCGTCGAAGGCGACACCGTCACCGAAGTTTTGAGCTATGTGCAATATAACCGGCCCGAGCTGATTGAAAGCATTCGTCGCGCCGGCGAAGAGAGCATCCTGCGCGGCACGATCACCAAGCAAGAAGCCCGCCTGCTGATGCGCCACTACGAAGAAGGGCTTTCGGGCTACACGTATCTCGAAGATCCGGAATAAGAACAACCTGCTAAAGATTTCAAAAAGGCGCCTCGGTTCCTATAGTTCCTACAGAGCCACGGGCGCCTTTCCGCCGCCGCGAAACTTCCCCTTTCCGCGAGCGGGGATTGCCGCTATTTCCGTCTCCAAAGCCTCACAAGGAGACAAAGCCGTGCCTTCCCTCATCATCGCCTTGGCGCTTGTATTCGTGAAGCCCGCTGCCGCCTATGAAACCGGCGGCATTATGTTCTACCGGCTGCCGAAGGCGTGCCAGTGTTTTCCCGCAAACCCTCTCTCGAAGGTTTACCTCTCGGAAAAACGCACGATGTTCGGCGAGAAAAAGATTTTCACCTGCGAGTTCACCTGCCTCGGTCCCAACCGCGAGGTCTCCCAACTCATGGGAACGCAGGAAGATTCGTATCTCTTTTGGGACAACGGCGACCATTTCGTCTGCCGCGGCTACGTGATGAAGTTCCAGCACACGCCGTACGCGAAGGACCGCTTGGGATATCTGAAAATCGGTGGGATCAAGCCGTTCCCGGCCGCTGGTTCGAAGATTCCGGAATTAGAAGTTTGGGCAACCGGAGCAGGCTGCCGTTGATAAAACAAAAGGGATGATCGCCTTTCGCGATCATCCCGTTTCGCTCCTTATAATTTCCTCGGATCGAGTGCGTCGCGCACCGACTCACCGATCAAGTTCAGAAGGGTGAGCGTGATAAAGAGAGCGAGCGACGGATAAACCGCGAGCCACCAAGCGATCCGAAAGTTCTTGAGCGCCTGGTTGAGCAATTCACCCCAACTCGGCGTCGGCGGCGGAAGCCCGAATCCCAGGAAGTCCAGAGCCGCGAGCGACGCCACGTAACCCGCAATCATGAAGGGACTCAAGGTGATCCACGGCGTAAGGCTGTTGGGCAAAATGTGCTTGAAGATCAAGCGCCACTTGCTCGCTCCCAAAGCGCGCGCCGCTTCGACGAATTCCCGCTTCCGCAGCTTCAAGAATTCAGCGCGGAAGTAAATGGACGTTGTCACCCATCCGAAAAACACCATGAGAACGGAAAGCAGGAAGAGCGACGGATGGAAGATCGACACGAGCGTCACCAGAATCATGAGATACGGGAGCGACTCGATGACCTCGATCACGCGTTGGCCGATCAAATCGGTCCATCCGCCCATGAATCCCATGATCGACCCTAGAACCATCCCCGTAACCGAAACGAGAATCCAAACCGTGAAGGCGAAGATGATCGAATAGCGGAAA
Organism: uncultured Bdellovibrionales bacterium; assembly: GCA_937927435.1. Lineage (GTDB taxonomy): Bacteria > Bdellovibrionota > Bdellovibrionia > Bdellovibrionales > JAMPXM01 > CALBDW01. Next base: position 11,197 of record CALBDW010000157.1, on the reverse strand, counting down.
CCGTAAAGAAGACGGGCCGCCACGTCACGACCGCCTTCGTCCGTTCCGAAAATATTTTCCGCCGTCGGCGGCGACGGGAAAACATCGACTTTATCGTTCCGTTCGTAAGGATCCCACCGGATCACGGGCCAAACCGCCCAGTCGTCCTGGCCGAGCTCCAACGTGCGGTAATCCATTTGGGCGATTTATTCGCGGCCGAACTCCGACGGATGATAGTACTTGAATACCGGCGTGTAGATCTTGCCGTCGTACTTCATGATGATGGGCTTGCCGTTCGCCCAGATCTCCGCCGTGAAGCTGAAGAACATCAAAATTAATAGCATCCAGGCGGAGACAACGCCCAATTTCTTCGCCTTGAATCTCCGCCACTGTTTCTTCGAAATCTCGCTGCGCAAAAGACGTTCGATCATGAGAAATCAATCCTCGGGTCAACAACGACGTAAAGCAGGTCGGCCACCAAACGTCCAATCAACATCAAAACGCTCTGGAAGAAGATCAGCCCCATGAGCACGTTGTAATCGCGCGCGTTCACCGCGTTGAGGGACAAAAGCCCGATCCCGTCGAGGTTAAAAACGGTCTCAATCAAGATCGAACCGGAGAAGAAAAGGCCGAAGATACCGCTCATACCGGTCACGATCGGGATCAAGGCATTGCGAAGTGCATGCTTCATGTATACGACCCGGTCCGAGAGGCCTTTCGCTTTGGCCGTCCGGATGTAATCCAGCTTGATCACGTCCAGCATCGAGTTCTTCATCATGAGCGTGAGGAACGTGAAGCCCCCAATCACATAGCAAAGGAGCGGCAGAGCCATGTGGTGCATGAGATCGAGGAATTTGCCCCAAAGGCTCAACTCGCTGAAATTGTCGGAGTACATACCACTGATCGGGAACCAGTCGAAGTAGCTTGCACCCGCGAAGAAAACGAGAAGCAGGATTCCCAACATGACCGGCGGAATCGAATAAGCGACGAAGAGCAGGACGCTCGTCACCCGGTCGAATGCACTGCCGTCTCGGATCGCTTTCACAACCCCCATCGGAATACAGATCAGGTAGGTCAAAATAAACGAGACGATACCGAACGTCAGCGAAACGGGGAATTTGCTGACGATCAAGCTCGTGACCGGCTCTTCGTATTTGAAGCTTTCGCCGAAATCCAAAGTGGCGAGATTTTTCAGCCAGATCCAATAACGCACGTGGATCGGCTTATCGAAGCCATACTGCTTGTTCAGGGCATCGATAACCTCTTGGGAGACGCCGGTTTCCATTCCCGCATGGCCCGCGGCTCCCCCACCACCCATGGCGCCGCCGAGCCGGATCTGTTGAAGCTTTTGTTCAACTGGGCTTCCCGGCGCCAGGTTGATGATCACGAAGCTCAAAATAGTGATCCCGAACAGAGTCGGGATCATCATTAAGAGACGGCGTAAAATGTAAATGTGCATCTTTATTAGTTCCCAGCAGTCGCCAACCACCAATAATCGGTTCCGACACCGTACTTAAAGGTCGGCTTTTCGTATTTCACTTTGTCCGTGTGCGCGTAGAGAACCGGCGTCGCCACGAAGAGGAACGCGTAGGGATAGTCCTCGGCGATCATGCGGTAAACCTTGCGCAAGATCGTAATACGCTTTTTCTTGTCGAGCTCTTGGCGGGCCTGATCGATGAGTTTGTCGACCTCAGGGTTCTTATACCCGATGAAGTTCGAACCGCCTTTCACAGCCGTCGACGAATGCCAAATTTGCTTGGGATCCACGTCGACAGAGCCGCCGCTCCAACCCAATGCAGCCGCATCGAAATTGCCGTCATCCAAGTTCTTAAGGAAGGTGTTCCATTCCAAAACTTGGAGCTTCATGTCGATACCGACTTTCTTCAAGTCGCTTTGGTACATGACCCAGTACTTTTCCGAGTCCTTGTTCGCGTAATAGAGCGTGAAACGAAAATCCCGGCGCTGACCGTTGAAGTCTTTGTCGAGAACACCGTCTTTATTGGTGTCTTCCCAACCGGCTTTTTTCAAAAGCTCCACGGCTTTCTTCGGATCATACGGAACCGGTTTCACGTTGGGATCAGCATATTCGCTTTGCGAATACCACGGGCCGGAAGCCGGGGTATCCATATTGAAACGGAATTTCTTGTTCATCTCCTCGCGGTTCATGAGGAGCTGCAATGCATGCCGCACGTTCTTGTCTTGGAAGAGCTCACGGCGGAGGTTCCAGCCGATGAAGCCGTACGACTTCGGCGAAAGGTTTTCGGTTTTCACTTTGAAAACGGTTTTGCCCCACTCCGGACCGACCGCTTTCTTCATGTAACCTTCGGCCGTGAGATCATCGAAGAAGTCGACTTCACCCTTCTTCAAGGCCTCCAAAGCGATGTTTTCGTCTTTAATGAAACGGAAGCGGATCCGTTCGAAATTATATCTTCCTTTGTTCCACTTGAGGTCTTTGCCCCACCAATCCGGGTTTTTGACCAAGACGATGCTTTGGCCTTGATCGTATTTCTCAAGCTTGTACGGACCCGAGCCGATAATCGTCTTATTCTTCTTCTTGCCGCTTTCAGGATCGCCGTAGACGTGTTTAGGGACGATCCGCAGCATGCCAGCGATCGTGTCGAAGTTACGGAAGTACTTTTCTTTGACCCGGAAGCGGATCGTATGCGGATCGAGAACTTCCGCTGTGGGTTCGAAGTTCTCAAAGTACGGGCGCATGTGCATTGCGTTGTACTTCGGATCAAACATCGCTTCGAACGAGAACTTCACGTCTTCGGCCGTGAGCGGCTTGCCGTCATGAAACTTCACGCCTTTTCTGAGGTAGAACGTGAACGTCTTACCGTCCGGCGATTGCTCGGCTTTCTCAGCCAATCCCGGGACAAACTCATAAGTGTCGGGATTCATATCCATCAACGAATCGATCGTGTAACCACGAATGATGGATGCGTAAACGTCAGTCGCCGTGATCGGGTTCAAAGTCGCCGGCTCGGAACTCATCACCATGTTGATCGTTCCGCCTTGGGGTGCATTCGCATTACCGACCGTGGCCGGATCCCCCTCGATCACCAATCCTTTATTGGCCGCCGCAAACACGACGTTTGAGGCGACAAAAGAAAGCGCGACCAACGCGACTCCAATTGCTCGAATGCTCCCTCTCATATGTCCTTCCTTTTCCTCGAAAGTCGGGTATTTTGGGCCTTTACACTCATACATTGCGGCACAAGATGCAAGTAAGATGTCACTTTACAAAAGAGAACCAACCCCTTGACCTTTCGCGGATTTTCCGAGACCAGAATTTGCTTCAATGAACGGCGCAGACATCACCGCTTCGCATATGAAGCGCCGCACTAAGCGCATCTGATGAGGATAAAAATGGTATTCGACCCCAATAGCACAGCCACAGCCGACTCCGGTCTCTTTGGTCTCCCTTACAAAGAATCTGAGTGCGCTCTGCATCTGATTCCGGTGCCGTGGGAAGTCACGACATCTTACGGAAACGGAGCGTCGCGAGGCCCTCGTGCGATTTTGCGAGCAAGCCATCAAGTCGATCTCTTCGATATCGAAACCGGCTTTGCCTACGAAAACGGCTATTATCTTTTGCCGTTTCCCGCAGAAATCGAGAATTGGAACGCCGAGTTTAAAGCCAAAGCCGGAAAAGTCTTGGAACACATTGAAGCCGGCGAAGACAACCATCCCGAAGCTGTTCAGCTCAGAGCTGAAATCAATCAAGCGAGCGAAAAAGTGAACGACTGGGTTTATAAGCAGTCGAAAAAAATTCTCGAGCACAAACGTTTCGCAGCCGTGGTGGGCGGCGACCATTCAACTCCATTCGGGCTGATCCGGGCGATTGCGGAAAAGTACAAAGGTGATTTCGGTGTTCTCCACGTCGACGCTCACGCCGATTTACGCAACGCCTACCAAGGCTACGAATACTCGCACGCCTCGATCATGTTCAATGTAATGGAAAAACTGGGAGCCCTCGCCCCGAAGGCTCTCGTGCAGGTGGGCATCCGCGACTTTTCCCCCGGTGAACACGCCTACATTGAAAATCATCCGCGTATCCGCACGTTCTTCGACCCGGTTCTCAAGCGAAGACTGCATCGCGGCGAAACCTGGCAAGCCATCTGCAATGAGATTGTTTCCGCGTTACCGGAAAACGTACATATCTCATTTGATATTGACGGTCTTTCTCCTGACCTCTGTCCCAACACGGGCACTCCGGTCCCAGGCGGCTTAAGCTTTGATCAAGCGTTGACCCTGCTTGCGACCGTCGCCGAAAGCGGCCGCCGCATTGTGAGTTTCGACTTGACCGAGGTCGCCGAGCCGGAAAACGCCGAAAGCGAATGGGACGGGAACGTCGGCGCACGCTTACTCTTCAAGTTGTGCGGCTGGCTAATGGTCACCAACGGATTGAATCCCAGTCGAGGACGGGACGCGTGAGCCAACCGAAAAAAAAGCGCGAATGGTGGGAAGACGGCGTTCGTTTCCGATGCCAGGGCTCCGGCCGCTGCTGTGTTTCGCGCGGCGAGTACGGCTATGTCTATCTCACGCTGGAAGACCGCCGGAGAATGGCCAAGTTGCTGAAACTGCCCACATCGGTATTCACACGCCGATATTGCCAGAAGACGGACGGAATCTATCACCTCAAAGATGGTGACGGGCCGGAATGCATCTTCCTTTCGGGAAAGCGCTGTTCGGTTTACGAAGCCCGCCCCATGCAATGCCGGACTTGGCCGTTTTGGCCCGAGGTCATGAACGCGAAGGCGTGGGCCAAAGAAGTGAAAGCCTTCTGTCCCGGAGTCGGTAAAGGTCCTTTGATCTCCGGCGACGAAATCCGCTCGATCCTCGAGAAGCAAAAGCAGTGGGAAGAAGAGTTGGCGTGCGGCTACTAAAACAAAAGCGGGCGCACCCGAACTTCAGGTTGCCCGCCTGGATTTCACAGTCGAGAGCGCGGTCAACTCAACGCGCTTTAGCGCGCGTAGCGCTTTTTCATCGACTCCCGAATCTCGGCACCTTCGATACTGAGCCGCGTCCACGGAATCGCCAAGAGACGTTCTCTTTCAATCGGCTCCTCCGTCTCTTCGCAGATCCCGTAAGTGCCGTTCTCGATACGGGAAAGCGCCAGTTCAATTTCCAGCAGCTGCGCCCGCAGACGCTCATGCAGAGTGAGCGTTTCCGCCTCGGCTAACACCCGAACCGTTTGGTCGGCTTCATCCCCCCCTCTGTCTTCGGTCTGAAGATCGCGACGCGCATCTTTAACCCGGTTCAGGATGTCCATCTTCGCGGTTAAGAGGCGCTTCTTACATTCCTCAAGAAGCGAAGCCTCGATCTGTGCCATAACAGGCCCCCCCACCTATTTGGTGCTCACTCCATTGTGCAGTGCCAAATTGGAACTGGTATATTTAGACACAAATAGAAAATCGAATGCAAGCATAAAATCTTAAATTCCCTTACAGGGCGTAAATGCTTGAATCAACAAAGTTACTCTGCCTCAATTCGAAACATTGAGGCGTTTTTGCCGCGATCTTAGGGGAAATCGATCAGATTCTTAAATCAAGATCTCGTTGAGATTCCGCCAGGTTCTTGTTTTTCTGCCCAAAACGTAAGCAACTACCCATCCATCAAAACGAGACGCGAGCGCGCACAGTCGGAATCCAGACGTTGGTCTCGTGAATCCATGACATTCCTTCGAAGTCGTCTTTGACCTGGATCCACTCACCGTCCCGATCGACACGAAGAAATGCCGTGTATTTTGACGCGGTCGCGAGTTCTGCGAGAGGCTGGTCGTCTCCCGGCCCCTGGCGCAGCTTGGCAGTTTTGGTTTTCACGACAGCGCAACTCAGCTTGGAGCTGATGGCATTCGATCTGACCCAATGGGTTTTGCCGTCGAGATCTTGCACTTTCACCCATGCGCCTTTTCGCTCAAGCGCCAAAAAGGGCATGTATTTCGGCACGGCCCAGCTTACGGGAAATTTCGTGCCAGGTCCCTTGCGCAAACTCACATTCGACTTCGTGATACAAACAGGCTCCGAAGCGGCATGAGCGACAACTGAGGCCAGCAGGCTCACGAGCGGGAGAACGAGAATGAGCATGAATCGCATGGTCTTAAATTTATCAGAGCCCTGCGATCTCTTCATCCCACGATGAGAGATGAAGCGGAAATCAGACCTCCGTCGGGCCGGAAACCGGAAGGAGTTTCAGACATCACGGCGATTGTATTCGTCCGACTCGACGGAAACCGGCTGAACGTCGATCACGCGGGGAGAAACATCGCGCATCCAACCCTCGGGCGGCGGCTCCGCGATCCCATGCTCTCGACGGCGGAATCCTCCTGCTCCCGGAGTGTACGCTCCGTAGGTGAAAACCCGGAAGCTCCCGCCCGTCATCATACGTCCGATCCGACGTTTAAACGAGCGGACCGCAAGGCGCCGGAAACCAGGCAAAATGAAGTAAAGCGCGATCAAGTCGGAAACAAATCCCGGGATCAAAAACAGAATTCCCGCTGCGAAATTGAGAACACCTTGGATGATCTCGTCCGTCGGCGGCTCTCCACGCGCCACGCTTTGCTGGATCTTGAAGAGCATGTAGCGCCCCTGCGTGCGCAGAATTCCGATCCCGAGAACGAATCCGACCAAAAGCGCAAACAACACGTTCACGAAACCGAACTCCCGCCAGAACGTCGCGAGCAAATAACCCTCGAGAAGGAAATAAGCGACAAAGAGAAGAAATACCGGCATTTATTCCAACTCCAAAAGCACAGGGCAATGATCCGATCCCATTTGCCCATCCAAATGATCCGCTCGCTTGAGCCGCGGCACGAGGTTCTTTGTCACGCAAATGCAGTCGATTCTCCAGCCGCGGTTCGCGATGCGCCCTCGCTCATAATACGGCCACCAGGTGTATCGATCGCGCGCATCGGGATGAAAATGCCGAAACGTATCGACGAACCCGAGATCGAGGAAATCTTGGAACCATTGGCGCTCTTCGGGCAAGAAGCCGCTTTCGTTCTGCAAACCGACCGGATCGTGCACGTCGATATCCCGGTGAGCGACGTTGAAATCGCCGGCGACTATGATCGGACGCCCCTCATCGATGAGCGGTTTTAAGTGCGCGTTGAGATCCTTTAAGAATCTTTGCTTAAAAGCGTGCCGCTCAGGTCCGGAACCGCCGTTCACGAAGTAAATATTGTACAGAGTGAAACCCTCGTGCTCGGTGATCACGAAACGGCCTTCCGAATCATACTCCTCGATTCCGATGCCGTGACGAACCGAGCGCGGTTCTTGCGAAGACCGCACGAAAGTGGCCACGCCGGAATAACCTTTTCGCTTCGCTGTGGACCAAAAGCCGATTCGCCCGGCAGGACGCACGACCGAGGGTTCGCACTGCGACGGATCCGCCTTAGTTTCCTGCACGCACAAGATATCCGGATCTTCGCGCTCGATGAACTCGATAAAGCCCTTTTTCGAGCAAGCTCGTATCCCGTTGACGTTCCAAGAAAGAATCTTCATTTGCTCAACGCCCCTTGCACGCTGTATCAATCGCGGATTCGCAAATAACCGTTGGCCCGGAGTCTTGCCGGACTCCGGTTTCCATGGCAACAAAGAAGGGCGAAAAATGGCGAATTTTTACGAGCGTTACCTGCGACGCATTCAGGATCGGTTCCCCGCTACGGCGCGCGCCTTGAATCTCAAGGAAAGGGTTTCACCCACGCTCATTTGTCCTTACAAAGTTCAACTATCGAAAAACCTGGCCGATCAAGCAGCCCGCATCGTGCGTGCGTTTTTTGCCCTGCGCTCAAACCCCGAACGCGATCGCGATTTGAGCGAACGCCCGCCGCGCGTGATCGATCCCGGTCACACTTCGGTTCTCATGAGCTATGATTTTCATGTCGATGAGAACGCGAATCTGCGGCTGATTGAAATCAACACTAACGCCTCGGCGAGCCTCATCACGGACCTTTTGTACGACGTCCACCAGTTGGAAAACCCGTTCTGCGAAGATTTCGAAAACGAGATCATGTCGTGTTTCAAGCATGAAGCGGCCCTGGCTTTATCCGGCCGTGAAGTCACTTTTGCCGCGATCGCCGACGAAAAACCGGAAGAACAGCGCCAGTTCACCGAATTCGTCATGTACCGGGAACTCTTTTCGCGCCAAGGCTGGGAAACCGCGATTGTTGACACAAAAGAATTCTCCTTCTCGGAGGAAGGCGGCCTTCTCCTTGGCGACAAAAAAGTCGATCTCGTCTACAACCGGAATACGGATTTTTATTTCGAGAACGCCGATAACCAAGCGCTCCGCTCGGCGATGCTCGCGCGCGCTGCGTGCATCACGCCGCATCCGCACGAATACCGCCTACTCGCCGATAAAGAACGCCTTCTTGAGCTTTCTCGCGGAGGCGCCCTCGAACGAGCTTTTCTGAGCGAAGAGGATCGCGAAGCGATCCGTCGCACGTTGATCCGCACGGTCGACGTTCGTGAGTTCGCTAGCGCCGATGAGTTATGGCAAGACCGGAAGAAGTGGTTCTTTAAGACCAAGCAGTCTTTCGGAGGAAAAGCGGCTTACCGGGGCGCCACGATGTCTCGCGGTGTTTTCGAACGTGTCGTGAACGGACCCTACTTGGCCCAAGAGTACGTTCCAGCGCCGTCGATTCGTCCTGAAGGGGCGGACCAGGAGTTTAAATACGATTTAAGATTTTTCGTTTACAACGACCGGATCCAGATCGCGTGCGCCCGCCTTTACCAGGGGCAATTGACCAACGCTCAAACCCCTGGGGGTGGAATCGCCGCGATCGAGTGGGTATGATCAGTCTTCCTTCTTGAAGACACAGCGAACTTCTTTTTTCTTACCGTCGTGGGTGATGACCACGCTCGAATAAGACAAACGATCATCCCCCAAAATCCTTAATTCCTGTTTGGTAACGGAATTATCACGCGGATTCAGGCATCCGATCGCCTTCGTTTCCTGGTTGAGCGCCGTTTCCGTCAAAACGAGATTCGTTTCATACCGGCATCTCGTGGCATCGCCCCGCTCAACCGTTTTCACCGCGTTCCGCTTAACGGTATCGTATTGAAACTGAATTGTCGGCCCAAGCCGGATCATAATGACGCCGTCATCTTCATTGAAAACGAACTCGCCGCTGGAGCACTTGGCGCCCCCTTCGGCGGTTTCGAAATCAACTCCATTCAAATTGCGCCAGGCTCGGAACTCCGCCGAAGCGTTTTCGGCACGGGCGTGTTGGCCGATTGTGATCGAAAGAAGTGTGAATAGGACGGCGAATTTATTTTTCAACATCGTTCAGCCCTTGCATCCAGGAAACTTCGAAATTCTCGCTTTAATCGTGCTAGTACCCGTACGTCTCAGTTTTTCCCAGTATGAACTTTTTAGGCTCGGAGTTCCATAGGTTCCCTTTTGGGGATTGCAAGCCGCCTTACCCGGCGTGCATTCATATTGGCCACGCATAATGTCAATAGCACATCTCAATTGCGCGTCCACGGGCTTGATATCCTTGACTCCGCAATACTCACCTCGCCAAGCGCGCGAAGAACGCCGGTCCTCCAATTGGAAGAGTCCGATCAACGTGTCGTTCGGTCCTTTCTTGGGTTTGACGAGCCCGTCGCACTTTGATTCGTCCCAGGCGATGGCAGCCATCGTCCAAATCCAGAAGCGAGCGCGATCCTCTTTACTGAGCTTGGTGAAACCGGGGCAGACCTGTTGCATAACCGGGTCCTTGGCGATCCGTTTGTCCGCATCATCGATCAAAACCCGGCGGATACGCGCGTCCTTCATCAACGTCTTGTAGAGGATTTGACCGTAAACCCCGTACTCGCCGTTGTCCTGAATGAAGCGGGAGCAATATTTCGCGCCCTTTTCCCTGAATTCAGCCGTCAAGCCAACTTTGTGGCGACTCTTCCCTGTCGTTTCCTCGGAGGCCTCAATGAGCGCTTCGATGCTATCCACTGCGTAATCCGCACCCGCGCCGCTGTTTCCGGCCAAAACTTCAGCCGCGGCCTCAAATGAGACACCAAGAAGAAGCATCGCTGCCATGAAAGTGCGAATGAATTGAATCATACCCTCTCCAGCTGCAATTACCGGGCACACCCAGAAACGCATTCTGGAAGGGTTTGAGTGCTTTTGAGCGAATTAGATTCCTACGACTGTCAAAGAAGACGACACTTTCGAGGGGATCGTCTCGATTGTAGACATGCCTCAGATCAGTTCTAAGCGAATCAGCAATGAAGCACGCACGCCGTCTTCGCGTGTTCTCAAATAACGAAGAAGATAGCTGCGTTCACCCGTGCGGATGAGTTTGCCGGGAGCGACACCGCCACGCACGAGCTTTCGCAAATCGAAAATCGGAGATGTGAGCTGCGGGTTGGAAACAACAACACCATATCCCGAATGATCCTGATAGAAGAAAAACTGGCGAAGAGCGAAACCCGAACCTGTCGGGCGGTTCAAGGTGTCGAATTTCACCAGCCCGGTCATCGTCATCCCGAATTGTGAGCCGAAGCCCTCCACCTTTTCGGCGCAACGGATCTCGGGCCCACGTCCTCCGCCGAAGACTTCGCGGATCATAACGCGGGACACCCCGCCGTCGACGGTCCTCTTTTCGATTAAGAGATCGGCCTCGCTCGCGAGGAAGAGAGCCCGCGGCAAGGTCTCATTTTCGAGATCAACCTCATGCCCCGATTCGCTGACGAACCAGCGTAAGTCTTCGCGCGCGCAAATCGACTCAACGTTTACGTCCGCGGCAACTTTCCTGACAGCCGCTTCGTCGATGGAGAAGGGTGACTTTTCGGTGGTGCAAGCCGATTGGCTCAAGAACAGAACGGCAGCCACAGCCAAGTGAAGTCTTGAAAATAACGTCTGTTTTGCAAAACCATTCCGACAGAACATGGCGACTCCACCCCGCTCGGAAGCGCGCGAGCGGTTTTAGTTCCGATCAAGAATCCTCCAATCCCGCCGGGATTGCAACCGCTCACTCCCACCTTCGTCGAGTCCAGAAATTTAAGTGCGGCGTCAATCTGCCGATGAGGTTTCAAACACTTAGGAGAAGTTGAGAAGAAATGTCAAAGCGCTTGCCGAGTAGAATTCAAATCGATCTGCGGCCGTTAAGCCCTTATCACGCTTTCGACCAAATCGACGGCCGGCATCCCTGGCAGTCCGCCGTCGAGGAAGGGTTTGTTCCCTACTACGTCCGGCGCCTCGAGAAAGGCAGGGT
>CALBDW010000156.1 GCA_937927435.1 uncultured Bdellovibrionales bacterium | reverse complement strand
TTAACGAGGGCGTGCACGCGGCTTGTTTGTTTCGCAGAAGCTTCGAGATCGACTTCGCTTAATGCGGATGGCGGTAATGAGATGCGTGCCGATTTGATGTTGTCCTCGCTCGGACCTTTCTTGGGGTCGACGACGAAGGCGACTTCGAACTCTCCGCCGTGCCGGCCGACAAAGCGAGCGAGGTCGTTCGCGACAGAAGAGAGAATTTGCAGGCGTTGGCGGAGTTCATCGGCCCGTTTTTGATTGGAGGAGTTGCGGACGTTGCCGTTTGAGTCGGTCAACTCACTCAATTCCTGCCGGGTTTTTCTCATCATCTCTTCGGTTTTAAGGAGCAGACCGCCTGCTGCTTGGAGGTCGGCTTGCGCGGACTGAGGCGTCTGGGGCCCTTGGGGCGCCCTTTGGGCCAGTGACACCGATGGAGCGACCAGCGAAAGCGCTGTGAACAGGTGGATCGCTGATTTTGTGAAGCATCTAAAGGTGTGGGCCATGGGCTTTCGTTCCTCCAGTACCTGGAGGCGAGGCAAAAGCCGTTCTCAAAATTCGGGGGTGGAAGGCCCTTTATTTCGATTTAGCGGCGGTCGCCGGCGGCTTCTGCCGGCTATCGTCATGCGGTGTCTAAGATTTAGACGGCGCCGTCGGGGTTAATGAGAGGTGTTTTTCTGATCGTAAATTCCGCTGCGGTCGATGATATCCACGCTGTTGATGTAGACCCGGCGGATGGGCCGGTCTGTTGGCCCCGTCCTCACCTGGGAAATGCGTCGAACGACGTCCATGCCTTTTTCGACTTGGCCGATGATCGTGTATTTATCATTACCGTCCGGCATCGGCTCGAGCGTGATGAAGAACTGACTTCCGTTCGTGTCCTTCTTGATTTCGCCGCCGTTGCGCCGCGGAGCCATTGCGACCATGCCAGGAGCCGAGAAGCGGGCGGCGGGACTGAATTCGTCCGGCACGGTGTAACCGGGGCCGCCGCGGCCGTTGCCGATCGGGCAGCCCGCTTGAATGATGAATCCCGGGATCACGCGATGAAAGGTCAAGCCATTATAAAATGGCCGCCGCACTTTTCTTCCCGTTTTGGGATCGATGAAATCTTTTTCACCGCGCGCGAGTTGAACGACGTTGCGGACGTTTTGAGGCGCGATAGTCGGGAAAAGGCGGATGGTGATGTTGCCCATCGACGTGCGAAGGACCATCCTGGGGTCCTCGAATTTAGCGGGAATCGGGTTGTAGGTGATCACCTTGGACGGAACAAAGGGCCTATTGGTCTGCGGCGTCGGGTTGGATGCGGGTGCCTGATTTTGCGTTTGGAAATCATTCACCGGTGGAGTTGTCGGCTCCAACGATGATTCCGATTGCGGCGAAACATGCGGGCCCATTTGGCCTTGCGCGCGGGTGCCGAGCTGCATTCCCGCAGTCACGGCACCAATGAAAATCAACGCAGCCAAAACTTTCTGCACGATTGCGGCCACGAAATCCTCCATGATCTTAGGACCGATCAAGATCGCGCACATCCTTGAGCGCATCGAAAAGGGTTTTCTGCCGGGCGCGCAGTTCCTCGAAAAGATCGTGCGCCGTTAAATCCAAAACGCGCGCAAGCCGTGAAAACTCGTTCGACTTGAGCCGGAGTTTGGATTCCGTATAGCTCGTCGTCAGTTGAAACAACTGTTCAACTTTTCGCAGAAACTCATAACCTTCACGAATCGTCGGTCCGACTTTTGCCCAATTCGCGTCAATGCCCTCTAAATATTGAATCATGCCGCGAGTTGACGGATCAAGAGAGAACTCCCTCCGCTTGAGAAGGGCGATCTGAGTCGTGAACTCGATATCTGCGAGTCCGCCGACCGTGAATTTGAGGTCGAAGACGTCGCTGTTGATCTGGTTGGAGAACAGTTGTGAACGGATTGAACGTAATTCGTTGAGGTCCTCTGGACTCAAGCCCCGTGACGCTGCGGACTTTGCGGGCGAATCATTGAGCGTCGTCAATGGCCGCGCGCGCAGATACGCTTGTCGCTCCCAGGCTGCGGCTTTGTGAAGCAGATATTCGTGCAGCTTTTCTTCCGAGACCAAGATCGGGCCGGCGTTCCCCGAGGGACGCAGGCGCATGTCAACCGGGTAAATTGAACCGCCCCGATGCGGCTCTGTGATCCGCGACAGAAAACGCTTCGCTGTTTTCTGCGCCGTCGGGCTCGGATCATTACGAGTGATGAAAATGAAATCGAGATCCGATCGAAGCCCGAGTTCCCGACCGCCCCATTTTCCCAAGGCGATCAGGCCGAGATCGCTTTCTCCAAGATCGGACTTCAAGCGTTCGAGTAATGTCAGGCAGATCTCGTCCGCGTTCTTCGTGAGATTCATGGTCATCGTCGCGAGATCACGGTCGGCGAGAAAGCGGTTGGCGGCCACGAGTTCTGCAAGCAAACGTCTGTCCGCGAGTTCATCGAGCAATGTATTGAAGTCGGTAGAAGGCTCGGCTTTTTTGCGGAGTATGAATTCGTCGATCAGCTCGGGCCGCGAGGCTAAGATCGTCCCCAGGTAAGGGGAGATAGAAAACAAATTGGCGAGTTCGTCCCGCACGCGCGGTTCGCGGTTGAGGAGAGTGAAGAAGCTGGCTTTCGCGCGAATGGCTTTTACGAAATCGAGAAGAAGAGAGAGCCCCAAGTCCTTGTCGAGTCCGGTCGCGGCGAGTTTTGTGACGAAGCCGTGAAGAAAAACCAAGCGAGCTCGTTCGTCAGCTTCGCTCCGCCGGCTAAGAGCTGTGGCGGCGAGTAGTTCGGGCCATGTCTCTTCACGTGAAGTTTTCGAAAAACCGAGCTCTCCGAGCCAAGCCGCTTGCGCTTCGGCAGTCGAGGGGAGGCCTGGGGTCTGTTCCTCGACGCCGAAGAACGAATCGGCGATGGTGGCGACGCGGGTTGTGACTTTCGTTAAGTCGGCGACGAGATCGTTCGGAAGAGCCGCGTTCGGCTTGTCGAGACGGATCGAATAGGTTTGTTGGTCTTCGAAAGCCTGAATGCGGTTTTCGAGTCTTCGCAGGTACCAATAAGCGTTTTTAAGGAATTCGCATTCATCCGGAGGGAGAAGGCCAAGCTCCTGGAGCCGGTCGATTGCTTTCGTCGTCGAGTTCGTCTGCAGAAGAACATTTCGCCCTCCGTGAAGCACTTGAAGCGCGTGAACGAAAAGTTCCAGTTCCCGAATACCGCCGATGCCTAGCTTTAAGTTGTAAACTCCCGGGCGCGACTCGAAGTATTCATTTCTGATTTTGGCTCGGAGTCCCTTAAGTTCGTCGAGCAAAGTGAAGTCGAGATGCTTCCTGTAAGAAAACTTCCGCAGAAACCCGGAAATTTCGTTTTCGATTTCAGACGGGGCGCTCAGAAAGCGCATGCGTACGTAGGCAAGGCGCTCCCACATCTCGCCGTGATAACCATAGTGATGGATAAGTTCGCTTACAGTCGGGAGTGCCGCGCTCGCGCGTCCGCCAGGACGCAATGAAAGATCCACGCGCAAGGCGTAACCGAATGGCGTCACTTCGGAAAGAAGTGAGGTGAACTCCCGCAAGGCTTTCAGATCCGGCGTTGATCCGTCGGGCCGGACCGCGACGAGGTCCACGTCGGAACTCAAATTCAATTCTTCCGATCCCAGTTTACCCAGGGCGATCAGCGCGTAGCCCGCTCGCGCGCATCCGGAATCACGCCAGGCGCGAAGAATCAATTCGTCGGCTGCGTGTGACCAGAACCGGCAGACGGCTTCAGCCGGCACGCGGTCATGATAAGTCGCGAGCGCGCACTGCAACCAAGAGCGATGGCGTTTTAAGCGAAGTTCGTCGCTTAAGGAGGATGGTGTCTTTTCGATCAAACGAAGATAGAGATCGATCGCCGGCCAGGAGCGAGCGGCGTCGATTTCAGATTCGGAGTATTGTGTGAGATCCGGCGGATCACTCAAAAGCCGGGGACCACCGGGGTTTGAAGTATTCATGTTGGTCGAATGTTATGCGGCGCTCAAACTCGCCGTCGGCGCTTGCAATGTAAAGTTGGTATTTTCCAGTACGGTCGCTGCGGAAAAGAATGTAGCGCCCGTCGGGCGAGAATGAGGGGTCTTCGTTATTCGCCATCTTACCGTTCGGTTTCTTGGCCGACGTGATTCTGATCATGTTCGTTCCGTCGGCGTTCATAACGAAGATATCGTAGTGTGTTTTATCGAGGCCGGCGAAGGCAATCCGCTTGCTGTCGGGAGACCATGCCGGCGTGGAGTTGTATTCGCCCGCGAACGTCAGGCGTTTAACGTTCGAGCCGTCAGCATCCATGACATAGATCATCGGTCGGCCCGCTCGAGTCGAGGAAAACGCGATTTTCTTTCCGTCGGGGCTCATCACCGGTTCAACATTCATGACACCGCCGGTGGAATGGGTGAGGCGGACGAGGCCTTTGCCGTCGAGATTGATCCGGTAAATGTCCGGAGTTCCTTCATTTGAAATCGTGAGCAGGATGCTGCGGCCGTCGGGCGTGAAGCTCGCGCCTGAGTTAATGCCGCGGCGATATGAAACGAGAAGGCGCTTCCCTGTTTCAAGGCTGTAGGTGAAGAGGTCCATGTTACGGGTCTTTTCCTTCACGTGATAGGCGAAGGCGCTGTAGGCGATCATCTTGCCGTCGAAGGACCATGTCGGAGACTGGGCGATCGAGCGGTGGTTTGTGACCTGTCTCGGATTTCCGCCATCCCAATCCATGATGAAAATTTCTTTTTCGTGGGGGCGGGTCGAACGTGAAACGACGATTTTCGAAAGGAAGATACCCCTTTGCCCGGTCAGTTCTTTCACGAGGTCATTGGCGAACGTGTGAGCGACCGTGCGGACCGAATTGACCGTCGATTTGTACGTTTTGCCGAGAATCAGCTTTTGTTGCGGAACGTAGTACGTGTAGGTGTCGACTGTGAGTGAGTCGCCCAAAACGCGGTAACCGACACGAACCAAGAACTCAGCGCCGATTTGTTGCCAGCTTTCGAACTTGAAACCGCCGCTTTCAATCGTGGCGGGCCGGAGCCCGACGTTTCTCACGTCTTCTATGAAAGCGCTCGGATTCATCAAGGTGAAGAATCCGCTCACTTCCATGTCGTTCTTAAAAACGTCGTACAGCTCTTTGCCGATTTCGATTCCATTCTTAGCCGAGTTGGGAGAGCCGGTGAACTGAAAGGGCGGGATCGCCATCACGCTCTTTTTGAAGTTCGGGCTGTCGACTTTGATATAAAGCCCTCCGGATCCCTCTTGTGCGCGAGCGGTCAACGGAGAAAGGGAGAGAAGCGTGAGAACAATGACCGTCAGGATGGAATGAAGTCTCATGGAGCAGTCCTTTCCGCCGAAGCGATTGTCGATCAGTTCCCCGAAGGCGTGAATTCGATTTCAATTCCGCGCACCGCGATTAAATTCTCAAGGTGACTCGGCGGCCGCGGAAGCGGTACGGACGCGTCTATCGCCGCCATTACGCTCTGGTCGAACACCGGATTTTTCGACGAGCGGATCATTTCTTTTTTTATTAAACCGCCGTTTGCATCGATAAAAATCCGCACGGTCGCACTCATGTTAGCATTCGCCATCCATTGCGGCAAGTTCCAGTGGCGCTTGATTTCGTCGTGAACAGATTCTGTGTAGTTCTCGTGTTCGATCTTTGTGAGGCCAGTGAGTGAGTTACCTTGCGAAATCTCGTTGCCTTTCACGACGGTGGAAGCCGTTTGTTGACGAGCTGGTTTGTCCGATGCCTGCATGTTGCGAAGCTTTTCAATCGCCTGCAGTCGTTTGAGCGCGGCTTCCTGGTTTTTCTTTGTTTTGTTAAGATTGATCTTCGTGGGATCTTGTTTGGCTGCGGGCCGCGCGGCCGTTTTTTGCGGAAGCTTGGGCGGAGCGGCCGCCACGGGCTGGGTCGGCTTGAGTGGCTCGGGCGATGTCTTCCCCTCGGCTTTTACGGATTCTTCTGCCGGGCGCGGTGCCGGCAGCTGCGCAACCTGCTTATCCGGAAGCGCGACGATATCAACACGAATTGCGCGCTCGAGGGGCCTCGGTTCCGAGGGCATGACGTAAGCGCGCACAGCCAGCAGTACGAAGAAAGCGAAATGAAGAGCGAGCGAAACGCCGATGTAGCGGCTTAACCGCTCGTCCGTTTGCGGGCTGTGGGAAGGGTTAGCTTGCGGATTCAAGTTCGCGCTCGTCACGGTTTCGGAAGCGTCACCAATCCGATGTTAAAAATTCCGGCGGCGCGGACTTCGGCCATCGCTTCGGCCACGAAGCCGTAGTCCACTGAGCGATCCGCCTGAATGTAGATCTGTTTGTTCTTTCTGGTTTCAAAAATCGCGCGCAACCGTTTGGCCAATTCGTTCATCGGAACAGCCTGGTCGCCGATGTAAATACGGCGGTTTTTCTTAACCATAAGAATGAACGGCTCCTCAGGGGTCGGCACGCCTGAGCTCGACGTTTCGGGAAGTTCGATGTCGAGGCCCTGCTGCATCATGGGCGTGGTCACCATGAAAATGATCAACAGGACCAGCATCACGTCGACGAGAGGCGTGACGTTGATCTCACTGAGAACCACACGGCTTTTCCCGCCACCCGAGCTAAAAGCCATTATTCGCCCCTAAAGAAATTTCTCTTGGCGATGTTGAGGAAGTCGGACGCGAAGCTGTTCAGCTCCATTTCGAACTTCCTGACCTGGCTGACGAAGTAGTTATAAGCGGCGACGGCGGGCAAAGCCGCGAACAAGCCAACGGCCGTCGCGAAAAGAGCCTCGGAGATTCCGGGCGCCACGACAGCGAGGCTTGCGGAACCGCTGGCGGCGATTTGCGAAAACGAAGTCATGATGCCGACGACCGTTCCCAACAAACCGATGAACGGCGCCGTGCTTCCGGTCGTCGCGAGGAAGTTCAACCGCGCTTCTTTTAAGGCGATTTCGTTGTCGATCGCTTTACGAAGGGCCCGTTCCAAATTATCGCTGCCGGAGAGAAGAAGGCGTGTTTGTCCTTTTTCACCCTCGGCTTTTTCGTTGGCGAGCGGCGAGTCGGCGAGCCTTTGCAGTTCCGTGAACGCGACACGGAAAATGCGCGCTAGGCTCGAATCCGTCTCCTCCTCCGTTTTTTCGAAGAGAGCTTCAAGCGAAGAGGCTTTCCAGAATTGGTCGTTGAATTCGGTGTTCGCTTTGCGGAGCGCTTTAAATTGTTTGTATTTGGCGAAGATGATGGCCCACGAAATGACCGAGAGCGCGATGAGAAGGAGCAGGAGCAGTTGCACGACCGGCCCGGCATTTAAAATGCCGTCGAGAACTCCTGCTTTAACTCCCACTTTCGGATTTGCAGGCGCGGCGTGGGCGATCTGGACGAACGTCAGGTAGATGGAATTGAAACGGATAACCATAGGAAAAAAGGCTAATGCCTTAATTCCTGAACCGCAAGGGGTACTGACAGTTCGTTAAGACGCGTCCGCGCTTCGCAAAAGCTCCAACATGAGTTCGGGATCGGAAATCAAAATTCCGGTGACGCCGCGTTGATGAAGTTCGAGAGCTTGCTCTTTTTTCTTTAATGGGCCGGCGAACACTTTCATTCCACGGCGAAGAGCTTCGCTGATGGCACGGTCGTTTAAGCGCCAAAACGCTTCTTCGTTTTCGACGACAAGCACATCTCCTCTGAGCGGAGCCAAAGGCTGCAATCCCAAAGACGAAAGCATGATCAGCTGCGTGACTTGAGCGAGACTCGTGCCGTAAAGCCAAAGCGGACGCTCTTGGCGCATCTCTGTTAGAAAGCCTTTTTCAGGACTTTGGATGAGGAGGCGATCGGAGGCCTGAGCGTCTTCGATTACGGCTATGAAGCTCGGGATGAGATCGGGCTGATGACCTTGAACGTTGAGAATGAGGCGATGGTGCGGGAAGCGTTCGAACACTTCGGTTAATTTCGGCGCGTTTGCGATTGCGTTCTTTTCGCGGGCCACGACCAAGGTTCGGTCTTCGGAACGGAAACGAACATCGATCCATAGGATGACCGAAGACGAAAGACCCGAGGCCTTCTCCAGGAACGTCCAGTCTCCAACCTCTTGGTTACGAGGGTAGGCGATAACGGAAAGCGCGCCCAGGTCTCTTAGAAACGCATGATCAAGAGGCGGCTTAAGGGGGGTGCTGAGGGCCCGATAGCGGGCGTAAGACCAACCAAAAAATGCCAAAATGAGCACTAAGCATGTTAGGATAAGAAAACTCTTGATCGCGTCTTTCACTATAACCCTCGGAAATAATGGTGAATTTTTAAAACATCGCGATGGTTTGGAAAGGGTCTAAATACGACCAAAAAAGTCTTATTTAAATTGACCCACTCTGCATTCTCGTTTAATTTTCAACATCCTTAAAAACGGGTCCAGGAAGCGCGGAACATAGCGGAAAAAGAGGCGAAAGGAAAGCGCTCTCCTCTGCCGCGGAACTTGTCCGTTAAGCACTGGTCGAAGTTAACGCTGGTTCGAGATGAATAAGATAAATCGCAAGGTCGAATACGCACTCATCAGCCTGAAACACATGCGGAACAAAGCTCCCGGGGAGCTGACGACCGCCAAGGAGCTTAATCTCCTTTACGGGTGTCCGTTCGACGTGACCTCGCGGGTTCTGCAAACCATGGTGCAAAAAGGACTTCTGCGGTCCGAGCAAGGGGCCCATGGCGGTTATCAAATCGCGAAGGACCTCCAGAAGGTCAGTTTTTATGATCTCGTCGAGATGATCCTGGGCCCCATTGCGGTCGCCAAGTGCATCCATGGTGCGGATACCGGGTGCGAGATCCGCGACACCTGCAATATCGTTTCGCCGGTTCAAACCCTGAACCGCAAGATTGCCGAGTTTTATAAAAGCCTTTCCGTGGCCGAGCTGCTTGAACCGCGCCAGGCGATCCGGTCCGTGATTTCTGAACGAGGAGCGACGGCGTGAGCTCAGACCGTAACGCGGCCATCGGCCTGGATACGAATTACAAATACGGTTTCGTCACGGAAATCGAAACCGAGACCGTCCCTCGTGGCTTGAACGAGGACATCATCCGCATGATTTCCTCGAAGAAAAACGAGCCGGAATGGATGCTCGAATACCGGCTTAAAGCGTACCGCCACTGGCTCACGATGACCGAGCCGACGTGGGCGCATGTCAAATACGATCCGATCGACTTCCAGGACATTATTTATTTTTCGGCGCCCAAGAAGAAGGGGGAGGGGCCGAAGAGCCTCGAGGACTTGGATCCGGAACTTTTGCGCACGTTCGAGCGTCTCGGCATCCCATTGGCGGAGCAGAAACGAATTAGTGGCGTCGCTGTCGACGCAGTCTTCGATTCGGTCTCGATCGCGACAACGCACCAAGAAGAATTGAAAAAATACGGAGTCGTTTTCTGCTCGATTTCCGAGGCGATGCATACGCATCCCGAGTTGGTAAAGAAGTACTTGGGAAGCGTGGTTCCCTACACGGATAACTTTTATGCGGCCCTGAATGCGGCCGTGTTCTCCGACGGATCGTTCGTCTACGTCCCGAAAGGCGTGCGTTGTCCGATCGATCTGTCGACCTACTTCAGAATCAACGCCTCGGAAACAGGCCAGTTCGAACGCACCCTGATTATCGCTGACGAGGGCAGCTTCGTGAATTACCTCGAAGGATGTACAGCTCCTCAGCGCGACGAGAACCAGCTGCATGCCGCTGTCGTCGAACTCATTGCTCTCGACGATGCCGAGATCAAGTATTCGACGGTTCAGAACTGGTACACGGGCGACAAAGAGGGGAAAGGCGGCATTTACAACTTCGTTACCAAACGGGGCAAGTGCCAAGGCCGCAACTCGAAAATCTCGTGGACGCAGATCGAATCCGGTTCGGCGATCACTTGGAAATACCCGAGCTGTATCCTCTTGGGCGACGGTTCGCAGGGCGCCTTTTACTCCGTCGCATTAACCCACGATTACATGCAGGCCGACACCGGAACGAAGATGATCCATATCGGAAAAAATACGAAGAGCACGATCATCTCCAAGGGTATTTCGACCGGCTATTCGCGTAACACGTATCGCGGTTTGGTGAAGATCATGCCGTCGGCAACTGGCGCGCGGAATTACTCGCAATGCGACTCGATGCTGGTGGGCGATAAGTGCACCGCGGACACGGTCCCTTATATTGAGGTGAAAAACGAAACCGCCGTCGTCGAGCACGAGGCGACGACATCGCGTATCAGTGAGGACCAGCTCTTCTATCTCGAGTCCCGGGGTTTGGACCGGGAAGCGGCGATTTCGATGTTGGTCAACGGCTTTTGTAAAGACGTTTTCAAGCAGTTGCCGCTCGAGTTCTCCGTCGAGGCTGTCAAGCTGATCGAAATGAAACTGGAAAATAGCGTCGGATAAGAAGGGCAATATGGGAAATCTTCTTGAGATTAAGAATTTGCACGCGTCCGTGGAGGGCAAGGCCGTTTTGAAGGGCATCAACCTGGAGGTCAAAGCGGGCGAAGTGCATGCGATCATGGGACCGAACGGGTCGGGCAAGAGCACGCTTTCGAAAGTCATCGCCGGCCATCCTGGGTACGAGGTGACCGAAGGAAGTATTTTGTACGAGATCAACTTTCAGATGAAAGATCTCTTGGCACTCAGCCCGGATGAACGGGCGAAGGAAGGCGTCTTTTTGGCTTTCCAGTATCCGGTTGAAATTCCCGGGGTGAGCAACTTCGAATTCTTGCGGGCGGCGTTCAACTCCGTTTGCAAACACCACGGTACGCCCGAAATGGACGAGCCCAGTTTCCGCGAGTTCCTGCGCAAGAAGATGGAGATCGTGAATATGAAGGAGGACTTCATCGAGCGCGCGGTGAACACCGGTTTCTCCGGTGGTGAAAAAAAGAGAAATGAAATCCTGCAGATGGCGGTTCTGAGCCCGCGTCTTGCGGTTCTCGACGAGACCGATTCGGGCCTAGATATCGACGCGTTGAGAGTCGTCGCCGACGGCGTGAACAGGCTTCGCTCGAAAGACAACGCGATCATCCTAATCACGCATTATCAGCGGCTTCTCGATTATATCGCTCCCGACTACGTGCACGTTTTGGCGGGAGGACGAATCATTGAAACGGGCGATAAGACGCTCGCCTTGAAACTTGAAGAACGCGGATACGACTGGCTTCTGCAAAATTAAGACTGGGAAAGGAAAAGGGGTCGTGAATCTCGAAACGCCGGTTGAACAAATGGAAAAGAAAGGTCTCGCCTCGATGGTCGCGGCGTACGAGGCCTTATCGTCCGCGAGAGCCGGCGGTGAGTTCTCGTGGCTTGATGACATGAAAGACGAGGCTTTCCGCCATTGGAAGGCCGAAGGTCTGCCGACTCGGGGGCTGGAACGCTGGAAGTACACGAGTCTTGAGGCGCTTAACGGGGCAGTTGTCGAGTTGCCGGACAAGCGCGAGATCGGAGAGATCACAAATCCTTTCGCGACCGCCCGCTTTACGGCGGAAATTGTCTTCGTGGACGGCGTTTTCCATCCCGCTGCTTCCCGGCTTCCGGCTGTAGAAGGTATCAGATACGCGTTTCTTTCAGAGCTTATCGATCGGAGCCGCAAAGGCGGCCTCGCATCCGATCAGCACGAGCTGGTCGTGACGATGCGCGGATTCTTTGAAAAAGGCGAAACTCACAGCAGATCGGTATTTGCGTCGCTGAACACATCTTTCTTGCAAGACGCTTTACTGCTTCAAGTTGACGCAGGGAAGACGTTTAAAGATCCGATTCTCGTCCGGCATGTGACGGGCGGAGCGGCGAAAAGGGAATCGGGTTTTTCGGTTTCCAGCCCTCGTGTTTTGATTTCTGTGGGGCGGAGTTCTGAGTTTGCGATCGTCGAAGCTTTCAATTCGGAGTCTGAAGCAAGATGGTTTGTTAACTCGGTGACTGATATTCTTCTCGGCGATGCGGCCCGCGTGAGCTACTGTCGCGTGCAGCTCGAGAATGAAGACTCCCTGCATATCGGTACGACGCGCATTCATCATAGCCGTAATAGTTATAGCGAGTCGGCTCAATTCACGTTCGGGGCACGACTCTCGCGCGAAGACCTGTTGATTCGGCTTGATGCGGAGGGGGCAGAGGCGAAACTCAGCGGGTTCTATTTCGCACGTGGCCAGCAGCACGTCGATAATTACACGCTCGTTGACCATGAGGTTCCCTATACGACGAGTGATCAGATTTATAAGGGTATTTTGGACGGGGAATCTCGCGCGGTCTTTAACGGCCATGTGCGGATCCATCGGAACGCGCAAAAGTCGCACGCGGCGCAGGTGAACAAGAACCTCATGCTGAGCCGGAAGGCGGAGGTCGATACGCGTCCGGAGCTCGAAATCGATGCCGATGATGTAAAAGCATCGCACGGAGCGACGATCGGACAACTCGATCCCGAGCACGTTTATTATCTCCAGTCACGGGCCATTCCGAAACACGAAGCCGTTAAGATGCTCGCCAGAGGCTTCGCGCAGGAGATCGCTTTCGGCCTGCAAAACGAAGCTATTCGCGCCTTTATGAGTGGAATTGTCGCCGAACGCTTGAACGGAATGGAGGTCGGCCATGAATGAGACCTCAAAACCGGTCGACCATATGATCCAGAAAGTCCGCGGTGACTTTCCGATTCTTTCGCGCTTGGTGCGGGGCAAGCGGCTCGTTTATCTCGACAATGCGGCTTCGACGTTGAAGCCGATTCACGTCATTGATCGCCTGACGCAGTACTATCGCGAAGAGTCGTCTAACGTTCATCGCGGAGCTCATTTTCTCAGCGAACAGGGGACGATCGCGTATGAGAACGCGCGCGCCACGGTTCAACGGTTCCTCAACGCTTCGCAATCATCTGAAGTTGTTTTCACCCGTGGTACGACTGAGTCGATCAATCTCGTCGCGCAAACCTACGGAAGGCAGGTTTTGCAAGCGGATGACGAGATTATTCTCTCCGAGCTTGAGCACCACTCCAACATCGTCCCTTGGCAGATGATCGCCAGCGAAAAAGGGGCGAAGATCAAAGTTGTGCCGGTGACCGACGAGGGCGAAATCGATTTTGCGCGTTTCACGGAGCTTCTTTCGAACCGAACGAAAATCGTTTCGCTCGCCTGGGCCTCGAATGCTCTCGGCACGATTACGGATGTGAAGAAGTTCATCAAAGCGGCCCATGAGGTCGGGGCGCGCGTCGTCGTGGATGCGGCTCAAGCGGTTGCTCAAATGCCGACCGACGTTCAGGATCTCGATTGTGATTTTCTCGCGTTCTCAGGACACAAGGTCTTCGCCCCTTACGGGATCGGCATTCTGTACGGGAAGTCGGAGCTGCTTGAAAGCATGCCTCCCTATCAAGGAGGCGGCAGCATGATTTCTCACGTCAGCTGGGAGAGAACCACTTGGGCGGCTGTTCCGCACAAGTTCGAAGCGGGAACGCCGTCGATCGCCGACGCGCTCGGGCTTGCCGAGGCTGTGAAGTATGTCACGGATCTTGGTTTCGACTGGATTCGCGAACACGAGCGTGATCTCTTGCGGTACGCGACCGAACAGCTTCGTGCGATTCCGGGTCTGCGGATTATCGGCGAGGCCGAAAACAAGGTGCCGATTATTTCGTTTGTTATGGAAGGCGCGCATCCGTCGGATATCGGCGCGCTGATTGACCAACAAGGTGTCGCGGTGAGGGCGGGCCACCATTGCTGCCAGCCGCTCATGGCTCGATTCGGGATTCCCGCGACCGCGCGGGCGTCGTTCTCAATCTATAACACGCGCGAGGAAATCGATATTTTGAGAGACAGCCTTATTAAGGCTAAGGAGTTCTTTTGATGTCACAGGCTTCCACTTCAGCCGCAGGATCGAATCAGCAGACGGAAATTTTGGTGCGGGTGCAGCCGACACCGAATCCGAACGCGCTCAAGTTCGTCGTCAACGTACCGGTCAAGGCGCAGGGGAAGGCGACGTTTTCGCGGCCGAGCGAAGCCGTCGGAATCCGTTTGGCTGAAGACCTTTTCGCGCTTCCGGATGTCCGCCAGTTGCACTTCTTTGAAAACGTGGTGACCGTCACCTATGCCGATGGCACCGATGTCGAACAACTTCGACAAGACGTCCAGGCTGTTCTCCAAACGCGCTTGCCGGTTCACGACCCACACTTCCTAATGGAGGAGGAACGTAAAAAAGCCGACCGTTCGAAACTGCCGCCCGAGATCCAGCAGATCGAGGAGATTCTCGATAACACCGTGAGAATGTACCTTCAGGGTGACGGCGGCGACATCGAGGTTGTCGCGCTTAAAGGCAAGCAGCTCGAGGTACGTTACGAGGGTGCCTGCGGAACGTGCCCCAGCTCGACTTCGGCGACGCTCGAGGCGATCCAGGGTATTCTGCGCGACCAATTTGATCCGGACATCGAAGTTATTCCCGTCTGGTGAGGAAGGCGCCCATGCGCCTTATTGCATGAGCTTATGAGGACGGATTCCCGCCTTTTGCATTTGTTCGAGTATTTCGGCTTTCGCGCGCATCTGGCGCTTCAGTCTTAAATCCGGCACGGTATTGAACTGGGTGATTTTGCCCATTCGTTTTCCGTCCACATGTTTATACACGTGAAGATGGATTTGGCGGTTCTCGTTTGTTTCCGTTTCGATTTCAAGCCGTAAGGTCCTTTCTTCTCCCGCTTGCAGGGAATCAAGATCGCCGTCCAAGGGGCCTCCGATCACGCGGACGCCGGACTCAGGAAGATGCCACGTGAAGCGCATGCCCTCCAGATCTTGCTTGGCTTTGATGGTGGCGACGAGAGCCATCATTTCGCCCGCGACAGCTGATTCTCGTCCGGGCGATTCGATTTTCACATCAACAAACGGCGAAGGTTTTCCCTGTAAGAAGGAGGCGTGGAAGTCTTGATAGAGAGCTTCGCGCTTGGCGCGTTGACTGTCAGAGGCGCTCGCAGGTTCCCGTGCTTCCGAGAGTGGTTTCGAATGGGGATATCCTTCAATGCTCCATGCGAGAGCCATGATGAGGGCGACCGAAAGCGCGGTCCCGAATATCCACAAAAGAAGTTCTTTATGGCGCGACATCATGTGCTTTTCTCCTTAAGGTCCCGGATCTGGACATTTGTTCTCTCCGTTGATCTTGAGGATGTATGAGGTGTTGAAAGTGTCGGTTCCTTTGTAGAAGCCCGTGAAAGCCATGACGTTGATCATGTAGCTTCCGGCGGGCAGGGATTTCTTGATGGTCTCGCTTCCGCTGAATCCGAGATTGGCGAGATCGCTGTAAGCGGCCATCGTGGAAGAGTCGCCGAAATAATAGCCCTCTTTGTAAACGTAGAGGTCGAGGTCGACTTCATCGGCTCCGTTCCAAGAGAGAGTCGCCGAAAAGGGACCACCGGGATGATGGTAAACAAAGAAGTCGTTATTTCTGAGAAGATTTGAGGTCGCGTAACTCCCGGTGTCGTTGCCGTCTTTATAGACCGACATAGCTTGGGCCGGGTCGTCACTGCCGCAATTTTTGAGAGGTGTAGCAAAATTGGCGAGGTTGCCCGTGTGTTTTTCCTCGGCTCTAATGGCGCTCCATGATTCTCCCTGCAGAGCCCGTTGAATGACGTGGAAGCGGCCAATGCTTTTGAAACGATCCGAAATCCCGTTAAAGCCATTGGTCGGTCCCCGCAGAATGGTCCAAACTTCGGCAAATGTTGAAACAGCTGAAGGAGTCCGAGTGGCTTTGTAGAGCACGCGGGCGACGGAGATTTCCCGGAAGTTCCCTTCACCGTCATCCAACGGCTTATCGAACTTGGCGGAATCGGCGGGTTCGTCCAATCTAATTTCGACTTCGCCGACGCCGTATGTGTCGCGATAATAATTGATTCCCAATACCGCGGCCTGGAAATAATTGGCGAATCCCTCTCCCCACGCGAGACGCGGGTCAATGATGGAGTTAGCATTGTGGCTGCCACCGGGCGAATCCGGCTTCCCGAAAACATCCTCGATGAAGTGCGCGTACTCGTGAATGATCACGGAGTTATCGAAGTGGTCGGTATCGGTATACGTGGTGTTGCCGTTTTCACCGCCACCGATATAGAGCGAATAGGTTCCACCGAGATAGTAGCTGATGGCGCCGCTCACTCCCACGTAAACACCGGGAGAAAGGCCGGGCGTCCAATAAATATAGGCCACCGGTGCGGTCGTAAACGGAACGCAGTCGGCGAAGATTTGGTTACAGTCCTTCGTCTCATCGCGGAGAAACTTTTGCGCTTTATAAATCTGATCAAGAATGTTGAAAGCCCCGCCTTTCAGATCGCCAGTCGCTTTCGCTGTCATTATGAAGTTAGGTGATCCCGACGCCTTGATGGTTTTCGAAACGGCGTAGGCTTCGTTATCCGTTGGATTGTTGAGAACGTAGGCTGTGTTGTGCGCGTTGTTTGCGCGCGAAAGAACCGAGACCGTGTAGTCGGCGCCGTCCCCAGGAAGCGGAAAGGAAAACTCACCGTTTCCATCCGTTTCGGCGCACTGGACGACCTCGCCTGCCGCGTTGGTCACGCGGATTTCAGCGTACCGGATCGGAGCTTCCTTGATGAGTCCGTTTCCGTTCTCGCGGTATTCGAACTTCGCGGTGCCGTTCACGGTGACCGGGGATTCGTCGGCGAAATTTTTCTTGTGCATGCAGTACGGAGCGATGGGTTTTGAGGAGTGGCTCCCGTTTCCACTGCCGTCGGACACGCTACAGCCGACGAGGAAAAGCGTAAGAAGCATGACGAGGGACACACACAAGCTTGAGCCGAAGAAGGAATTTTTGATGGATCGAACTGGTTCTAACATCATCCTGTGCCCTCGTACCTCAACTGAACGCTTATCGGTGACTTGGGCGTAGGATTCGAGGGCTCTAACGGACTCTTCATGCGATTCTCATATCGAGGCACTCCCTCGCGCCGTGGACCGGCGCCGGAATCTTGTCAAAATGAGACGGTTCATTCAAAATGAGGAAGCCGTTCCGGGCGGTTCTATTGGGGAGGCTCCAAGTGGAAAAAGGGTTGAATTCGGACGTGATGTACAAGGGTTTGTATTTCCATGTCCAAACCGAAGACTGGGGACACGACAACCCCTACCTCGTCAGCCGCGTCTACCAGAATGGCGCGGTTATCAAGAGCATTAAGACTCCCTATTCCGAGGTCCTAAGACCTTCCACTGGGCTTCTAAACAAACATCGTAATAGGTTCGATCCCGAAGCGATTCGGGAAGCGCTCCGGAAGCAGCATGAGAAAATTCTAGACCAGCTGCTGAGTGGCCAACTCTTCTGAGCCCTCGTAAAATCGAGGGATGATCACCTTTTCGCACGTCTATAAAACGTATCCGGGATCCGTTCACGCGCTTCGCGATGTTTCGTTGGAAATCCATAAGGGCGAATTTCTTTTCTTAACAGGGCCGAGCGGCGCGGGAAAGACAACCTTGTTTCGGATGATCTCAGCCTTCGATAAGCCGAGTTCTGGAAAAGTATTAGTGGCCGGCTATGACATCGGCGAAATGACGGCCAGCCAGGTCCCGTATTTCAGAAGGAAAATCGGCGTTGTGTTCCAGGACTTCCGCTTGCTACGCGGGCGGACTGTGTTCGAAAACGTCGCCCTGCCCCTAGAAATTCGCGGAGAAAAGCCGGCCGTCGTTGCGAAAAGAGTAGACGAAGTCCTTGAGAGTGTCGGGCTTGTTTATAAGAAAAAAAACTTCATTGAACAGCTTTCCGGCGGTGAACAGCAGCGTGTCGCCATCGCCCGCTCTTTGATCCATCAACCCGGCGTTTTAATCGCGGATGAGCCGACGGGAAATCTCGATCCCGAGATGAGCGAAGAAATTATGGATCTTCTTGAGCGCGTGAACGCGCAAGGAACGACTGTTTTCGTCGCGACTCACGACCTTGAGCTTGTGAAAAGGCGCTCGAAGCGTGTCGTTAAGATCCGGGCCGGTCAGATCGAGTTGAGTCAATAAGAGGTTGAAGCGCGTATGGCTTCGTTGAAGGATGACTTCAAAAGCTTTCGGCGGTCTTGGGTGCAGCACACGGGCATGCAGCTCGCAACGCTTTCCGTTTTGACCGCCACGTTCTCGGTCATTGTTTTCGGGTTCGCGCTCGCGACGAATTTGAAGAGGGTGCTCGCGTCGTGGGGGGACTCGATGAGACTGGCTGTTTATTTGGAGGACGATCTTGTCGAATCCGATATCGATAAGATCCGTTCCGAACTCGAGAAAATCGGCAGCATCAAAGACATTACTTTCGTTCCGAGGGAAGCGGCGACGGAGAGTTTCAGGACGCAAATGGCGAGCTATGCCCCCGATCTCCTTGAAGACGCCGATTTTTCGAACTCGTTTCCCGCAAGTTTCCAGCTGTCCGTGAAAGGCGGCTTCGCCACCGAAAAGGATCTCAGGCATCTTGAACAATTGAGTGCGATCATTCAAAAGATTCCGGGAGTCGAGGACGTCTCTTACGGGCAGACGTGGGTGAAGAATTATTCCGCCTTTGTATCGGCCCTTTACACGAGTAGTGGGGTTCTCGGATTGATTCTCGTCTGTGGCAGTCTCTTCGTTGTGGGCAACTCGATCCGGGCGTCTATCGCCGCCCGTCGTGAAGAGATCGAGATTCTTGAGCTTGTGGGCGCGACGTCCACGATGATCCGGAGGCCATTTGTTTTCGAAGGCTTCGTAATGGGTGCTCTTGCCGTCGTTTTCGCGCTGATTCTGAACTTCGGATTCCACGTTTGGCAGAAGAGCTTCATGGCGACGAGCTTCGTTATGGCCCGGCTTGTTCCGGTCATTTCGTTCCTTGACCCTCTGGTTTTGGTCGCGTTTATCATCGGCGGCGGCTTCGTGGGGGCGTTCGGCGCATGGCTCGCCGTAAGAAAAATCAACGACGGGTGGTCTGCGAGCCAAGGGTTGGAGATCTGATGGCACGGACGCGGAGCTCTTTCCCTAAAATTGTGCTCGGTCTCCTCGTCGTGCTGACGGCCTTGCAAGCGTCTGGCGCCGAGCTGGAAAGCGCGGACCATATCGCGCAGAAGCTGCGCGAAACCCGCAAGAACGTGGTCAACGCCGAAGCGCAGAAGCGGAAAATCCTAGGCTCTCTCTACCTCATTAACCAGAGAATGAAAAAGATCAGCGCGCGGAAAAGCGAGCTCACCAACGAGTTGCTGCAAGCCCAGGAAGACGTGAAGAACATCGCGAAAGTGATCGCGGCGCTTGAGGTGCAGATTGAAAAACAGCGTTTGCACCTAAAAAGGCGTCTTCGCGCTCTTTATAAACTGTCGGGAATCGGATACGTCGGAGTGCTCTTTTCAAGGCAAAGTGCGCTCGAGCTCGACGAAACGTTGCGGTTTCTCAAGATCGTCACGGATAACGACTATCAGCTGATCCAAAGTTATCGGAAT
>CALBDW010000155.1 GCA_937927435.1 uncultured Bdellovibrionales bacterium | reverse complement strand
ACCAACGGCAAACCTGAGGCCATTCCTTGCCTGAATCACGTAACTAAAGCGAAGCTTTGAACCGCATTTGGCGCACGTGTCGACATCACCGACGACACCGTCAATGGGCTTACCCGCGATAAAACTTCTTCCTCCGATAACGTGAATTTCGACAAGTCGGACAAACTGGTACGGACCTGCCGCGAGCGTTTTTTTGAACGACTGAACTCTCAACATTTGCCTGTCCAAAATCGCGATCTGATCTAATCGACGAGAAATGTCGGGGACACCCCACCCGGCTCTTCTGATTCCGAGCTTGAAGTGGCTAACCATAGTAACAAACTGTGACCAACTTTGCAGAAATAAGTCACGATTCGTGGACCGACTGAAAAGTTTACCAATGATACGATGGCATCTGCGCATGCGAACTAAATCGAGTTTTACGTTACTTCAAAATAACTTACGCCGCCTCAGGGCCGCGCGAAAATGGTCGCAATCGGTGCTAGCCGAAAAAGCTGGATTGTCCGTGGGCGCGATCAAGATGTTCGAAACCGGAAAGCGTTGGCCGCGCTCGGATAATTTGGACGCGATTGCGAGCGCGTTCGGCGTCGAACCGTGGGAATTGCTGAAACCGACGGACTCAACCGAGATTGTTCGCATTGTTTCGGCGCCCAAAGCACCGTATGAAGGAGCGAAGCTCTCGAAATCGGCTCAAGTTCTCCTTGCCTATGAAATGGCCGATAGCGAACAGAAAAAACGCGTTGAGGCCATCCTTTTAACGGGTTCAAAGTAACTCAAATGCGCCCGGTCTCCTTGCCGGGCATCACATGAAATTCTCGCCGATGTTAAGGGATTAAGGCCGTTGTGAACGAGGCGCTAATGTGTTGTCTGCTCCGGATCTTTTGAAATCGGTCGTTCGCCGACGGTCACACTTGTCTCTCCGGCTCCCGTGACACTGACGCTGGGTTTCGTCTCTTGTGCTCTTAAGCGAATGGTAAGCTCATCCGATGTAGACTTTTGACCACGTTTCTTATCCGTTCGCTTTTTCTCCGACACTCCTCAACTCCTCGTCTTTTTGGCAGGCAACCAATTTATCGAAGTTCGAGCGCGAAAACTGTGCGGAAATTGTGAAATCGTTGCAAATTCAAACCCCTCATCCCCCCTTTCTAGAAACACATCAACTAAACCAATATGATCGGCGCTGACAAATTGCCACCGCAGGAGACGAGCCAATGAAACAATTAATCCTTGCATTTGTGATCTTATTTGCCGCCGGAAAAGCCTCGGCCTTAGAAACTCGCCTCATAAATCTTCTCTTAGACGCCAGAGAAGCTTATGGCTGGGATT
>CALBDW010000154.1 GCA_937927435.1 uncultured Bdellovibrionales bacterium | reverse complement strand
TAAGTGCGGAGATCCAGGAAAAGTTCGACTGCCCCTGTTAAGTGCGGAGATCCAGAGCCGGGTTCGAATGGTGCGGCTGAGAGGACTTGAACCTCCACGCCCTTGCGGGCATAAGAACCTGAATCTTACGCGTCTACCAGTTCCGCCACAGCCGCGAAAGTTGATGCGAGAGTCGTTAAGCTAACGGAACCGGGGGTGAAAATCAACAATTCGCCGTACGCGCCGATGGATTCGGCCGTTCTCACTCATTGTAAGGTTTAGGGGGCCGTGTTAGCCTCGCCATTAGATGAAGAAAAAAACTGCGCGCTCCAAGGGAAACTCCAAGTCTAAACGACAAATTAAAAACGCTCGAAGCCTACGCGACGTCATCGCTACGGCGGGGAAAACGCGCCCGGCTTCCGGAGGCTTGGCGGCGCGTTTCACGCGATCCGGGTCAGAGATAACTCAACGCAACAAAAAACCGGAGACAAAGGGCCCGGCTGAGCCCCCGCTTCCTCCCAAACTGACCTACACCATGACCTTCCAGCCTCCGCCGGACACCAAAAAGGAACGTGAGACGGCGGTTCAGGCTAAAGGGAGAACCGGAGACGGGAGTTTGAGCCCGGCCGAGCTTCATACGCGGTCGGATTTCCGGTGGCCGAAGGAGCGGATCGTAACGGCGTCGGCCTTGGGGGTAGATACTCCCCAAACCTTCAAAGGCGAGGCCGTGGTCGAAGGGATCGTCAAACGCCATCCCGATGGATTCGGTTTCTTGATTCCCAACAATCCCGAACACCCCGATGTTTATATTTCCCGCCACTCGATGGTTGGGATCATGACCAACGACCGCGTCTTAGTTCGGGTGTACAAGCCGAAAACGGGAAATAAGAAAAACGGGGACCGGTTGGCCGGCGAAATCCTCAAGGTGATCTCGCGCGGCCACACCCGTATCGTGGGCCGGTATCTTCCCGTCGACAAAAAATACGGCGTCATCTTGGATGAGGGGCGCGGATGGGGGGCTGACCTCAGGATTGCGTCGAAAGACTCGATGGGAGCGCAAGAAGGCGACCTCGTGGTCGCAGAAATCGTTCAGTACCCCGACGAGAAACACGAATTTGTCGGGCGCGTGGTCAGTTTGATCAGCAACGCTGATGATCCGCGAAACGACGTCATCCGCGTGATCCACGAGGCGGGCATTCCGCACGAGTTTTCGGCGACGGCCTTGGCGGAAGCGCGGCGCGTCGGTTTAGAGGTGACCGAAGAGGAAAAGAAAGGCCGCGAAGACCTTACCCATCTACCAATTATTACGATCGACGGAGCGACGGCGCGGGACTTCGACGATGCCATTTTCGTCGAGACGACGCGGAAAGGTTTTCATCTCATCGTCGCCATCGCGGACGTGAGCCACTACGTGAAGCCGGGAACCAAGCTCGACCAAGAAGCGTATGAACGCGGAACGAGCACGTATTTCCCTAACTACGTCGTTCCGATGTTGCCGGAAGAGCTTTCCAACGAACTCTGCTCGCTCAAGCCCGATGTGGACCGTTTGAGTTTCGCCTGCGAAATGTACATCAGCTACACGGGTGAGCTCGAAAGTTACCGGTTTTTCGAAGCTGTCATCCGCTCACGTGCTCGGGTGACTTACGGGGAAGCGCAAGAAGTGATCGACGGCGCTCCTCCCCAATGGCTCGAGGAAAAGCCGGGGGTCGTGGAGAACATCCTTCGCGCCGCGGACTTGGCGAAAATTCTCATGCAGAAGCGGTTCCGCGAAGGTTCATTGGATCTCGAAATTCCCGAGACCCAGGTGGTGGTCGATTCGGTCGGCGAGACGATCGATATCATTCGGGCCGAACGCCTCTTCGCGCACCGGCTGATTGAAGAACTGATGCTGGTGACCAATATCGCGACCGCTCGGTTCCTCGATAATGCCGCGATTCCGGGCGTCTACCGTGTTCACGAAGAACCTGACCCGGATGATCTCCGTGCTTTGCAGCGGTATTTGTGGAACCTCGGCGGCCATCGCTCGATCATGGGCTCGAACCTGCAGAAGAAGATTTCCAAAGCGCTGCAGGCGATGGAAGGGCGGCCGGAAGCGCAAATCCTCCACATCCTCACGCTGCGGACCATGCGCCAAGCGCATTATTCCCAGGTCAATATCGGCCACTTTGGCTTGGGCTTCACGCATTACACCCATTTCACATCGCCGATCCGGCGTTACCCGGATTTGATCGCCCACCGCTTGATCAAGAGCCAGCTTTACCCGCGGTATCGTTCCATGCAGATGGACGAGGAAGAGTTGGCAAGCGCCACCGCGTACTTGAGCGCCTGCGAGCAGCGGTCGACGAAGACGGAGCGCCAGCTTATCGCGATAAAAAAAGCGCGGTTCATTCGACGCTTTATCGGCGAAGAGTTCGACGGCATCGTGAGTTCGGTTACGAAGTTCGGAATTTTCGTTCTGCTCAGGCAGTACGATGTCGACGGGCTGATTCGTCTTGAAAACCTCGGCAACGACCGGTTTGTCTTTGACGAAGAAAATCTGCGCTTAATTGGAACGCGCCGGGGAGTCCGGTATTCGATCGGCGATTCTGTCCGTGTGAGGGTGGTGGACGCTGATCCTAATCTCGGGCATGTCGATTTTGAGCTCGCCACGGAACCTTCGGTCGCGACTGAAGCCGACGAATATGACGACGAGGAATTCGAAGAGAAACCTAAGCGAGTGAGGAAAAAGAATGGGCGCGA
This sequence comes from uncultured Bdellovibrionales bacterium, assembly GCA_937927435.1. Lineage (GTDB taxonomy): Bacteria > Bdellovibrionota > Bdellovibrionia > Bdellovibrionales > JAMPXM01 > CALBDW01. The sequence goes on along the minus strand of CALBDW010000154.1, from coordinate 17,743 downwards.
GGGTCGTAGTCAGCAGAAGAGGAAGGGTCGTGACGCTGAAAAACGCCGCTCGGCTTCGAACAATCGTCGGCGTGCTCGCAAAGTACGGGTTTCGAAACGTCGCCGAAAAAATTAGGCTTGGACGCTTTCTCTTAGAGCGGTTCGCCAAACCGGATATCGAAAAATACACGCCGGCCGAGCGGATGCGTATGGCGTTCGAGGAGCTGGGACCGGCGTTCGTTAAACTCGGTCAAGTTCTCGCTACGCGTCCCGATCTCATTCCGCTCGACTTCGTTGAAGAGTTCAAAAAGCTGCACGACCAAGTGGCGTTGTTGCCGTTTGAAGAAATCAAAGGCGTTCTCGACAGGCACTTCCGAGAGAACGTCCAAAAAACCAGAGATGAGATATTCAGCGAAATTGATCCGGAACCGCTTGCGGCGGCCAGCATCGCGCAGGTTCATCGGGCGCGGCTCGTGGACGGCACCGAAGTAGTCGTCAAAGTGCAACGGCCGGGCATTGCGGAAATCATTAAAACGGACGTCAGCATTCTTTTTTATCTCGCCGAGCTCGTGCAAAAGTACCTTCCCGAGGCGCGGCCATTCAATCCCGTCGGCATCGTCGATGAGTTCTATAAAGCCCTGTCTTTGGAAATGAACTTCGCGGTGGAAGCTAATAACATCCGACGGTTCCAGGAGAATTTTAAGAACGATCCGAACGTTAAAATTCCGCGCGTTTATCTCGAGTATTCGGGGCGTAAGGTTCTCGTGCTCGAGGCGTTACAAGGCATTCCTTTGAGCCAAAAGGCGGCGCTCGAGCAGGAAGGCATCGACCGGAAAGCCGTCATGCAAGCGGGCTTGCGCTGCTATTTTAAAATGGTCTTCAAAGACGGCTTCTTTCACGGTGACCTCCACGCCGGGAATATCTTTATCTTGCCTGATAACCGCATCGGGCTCATCGATTTCGGCATCGTCGGGCGTTTGAACCGGCGGGTGCAGGACGCAATCGCGAGCATGTTCATCGCCCTTTATACGGAAGATTACGAACGTTTGGCGTGCGAATACGTCGAAGTCGCGCCTTACAGCGATCGCGTCGATATCGACCGGTTCGCCAAAGACCTGCAGGATATCTTGGCGCCTTACTTCGGTTTAACTATGAAGAACGTCAACCTCGGGCGGCTTCTGATGGAGTCAACGGCGGTTGCAGCAAGATACCAGCTCGTGCTTCCGTCGGAACTCATTCTCTTCTTTAAGTCGATCGTCACCGTCGAGGGAATGGGACGCATGATCTTGCCCGATTTCAACCTTCTCGATCATGCGTTGGAGTTCGCCGAAGAGCTGATGAAGGCCAAATATGCGCCCGAGCGGATTCGGGAAGACATCTCACAATTCGGCCGTGACTCAGCGATCTTCTTCAAGTCGATGCCTCGGCAACTCCGCCAGTTCATGCGCAAAGTGAACCACCCGGACTTCGCGTTCCGTTTGAGCCTTGTTGAACTTGAAGAACTCAAACGTTCCGTCGAGACGTCGTCGAACATCATTTTTCTGGGGCTTATCATCGGCGCGCTCATCGTGAGTGCGTCAGGACTTATGTTCCTTCCGCAGGGCCCGACGGTCTTCGAGATCCCGGTGGCGAGCGCTATCGGGTACGCGCTCGCCGGTCTTCTGGGGCTTGTGGCGTTTTACAACTACATCAAGAAATGAGTGAGGCTCAGCTACACGGGCTTAGTTCTTTGATGACCTTGTCGTTGACGAGGGGAATTTCGCTTTCCGCCTCGATCCGTCCGATCAAGCGGCCGTCAACGGGATCGAGAAACTCGACGACGTAAAGTTCGGTCGTGACTTTCGCTTGTTTCAATACGCGTTGTGTGCCGAGACACAATTGGTTTGGGTCGTAGTTCTTGCAGAAGTTCGGTCGCGTCGGGATATAGGTTTTGAGAAAATCTTCGCCTTCCAGACGGATTTTCACGTTATCCGGGGTATTCAGGTTCGGGTAAGAATTTACGACGCAACCGGCGACGACTTCACGCGGTTCCTCGACGAAAACGCGGCTCGAATTCCAACCTCGGATGTGCACGGCTTGCCCGGTGACGTTCGCGTCGGCTTCGAACTGCCAACGTTTCTGGAAAGAAGAGCGGGGAATCACGATCCGTACCGAGCCTTCGGCCGTCGTTACGATGATTTCTCCGTCGCCGTAAAAGAATCCGTAATTTCGAACCGAAAGAGAGGCCGGTCCGTTATTCAAGGCCAATACCGAACCGTCGGCCCCTTTTAGAACGATGGGTTCTTCCGTCTTTACGAGCGCTTTCGTGTAATCGGCCGCGAAAGCAGGGACGGAAGAGAGGAGCGCGACGAAAGCGAGTACGACCCGGCTTAGAATTCGCATTGAACCCTCCTATGGTTTCGGGCACCAGCCCGCCGGAGACCGAAAGGATTCAATTGCGGTGCCAGTCCTTAGAAGCGCGAACTTGGAATAAAAAAGGGAAGAGGCGCTTTTGAGGCCTTTACGAGGGACATTTATTGTTACTGCTCCGCCGGCGTTGCCGTTAAATGGAGCCGTTTAGGCTTGCGGCGACCGCGACGCCGATTAAGGCGACTGTCAGTAAGGCTCCAGTCCATTCGCTCAATGTCGACACCATAAGGAAGCTCCGCAGTAGGAAAAAGAAAAGCCCCGCGGAGACCGCGGGGCCAACACCATCAACCGAGCAGTTTGAGCGCCATTTGACTGATATTGTTCGCCTGAGCCAGGACCGAAATTCCCGCTTGCGCCAGGATGTTATTCCGGATCAGCTCGGACGATTCGGCTGCGATGTCGGTATCGCGGATCCGGCTATTGGCGGCCGAGAGGTTCTCGTCGGCAATAGCAAGGTTCGAGATCGTCGATTGCAGCCGGTTTTGCATGGCGCCGAAGTTCGCGCGGATCGCGTTGACCGACACGATCGCCCGGTCGGCCACTTCGATGCTCGCTTGCGCCGATTCCTTGGTCGCGACGTTTTCGGCGACCAGGCCGAGTGCCTCGAGTCCGGCGTTCGCTGCGGAGGCATTGAATGAAATCCGATCTTCAAACGGATCGTTGTGCGTTCCGACTTGAATATCGATAATTCCACCAGTGCCGTTGAGCAGGTCACGCCCGTTAAACGACGTCACTTCGGCGATACGCTGAATCTCCGACTTGAGCTGCTGGTACTCGACATCGAGGAACTTACGTTCGGTGTCGCCGATCGTGTCAGATGCCGCTTGCACCGCTAGCTCACGCAGGCGAATCAGCATGTTCGAAATCTCGTTCAATCCGCCTTCGGCCACTTGCACGAGCGAAATACCGTCGTTGGCGTTCCGCGCGGCTTGTCTCAAGCCGCGGATCTGTCCTTTGAGGTTTTCGCTGATGGCCAATCCGGCGGCGTCGTCAGCCGCTTGGTTGATGCGGTAGCCGGAGCTCATGCGAGCCAGGCTCCGTTCCATTCCCCGTTGCGTGTTCACAAGGTTCTTCTGAGCGTTTAACGCCGCAACGTTGGTAGTGATACGCAGACCCATTTATCCTCCTTGCATGGCCTAATCCTCCTTGATTGTTGCCATCCGTTGGCTTACGTGCACGTCGTGTGCCGCGAAAAGGTTGTTACGTCACCACGGTCTTATACGACCGTTTCGCTGTATTTATCGGAAGTGCATGCAAAATTCAGTAGGCTAGTTTTTTTGTTTATGTCGCTTGATTTTGCGTGAGTGATGAGAAGAGAAAAATACGTAGCGTGCACGTGTGGAGGTATCTCCGCGAGAGCGGAATGAAGGCGCGTGTTTTTTGAACGACGACGTTCAATCTTCTGTGTTCACCCTCGGGCGATTAGCGCTTTTGCGGTTTCTGGCCCGCTTCGAAGCTTTCGTACGCTCGAGTCCTCGTTCGGTAGAAGGAGTGTCCTTAACGATCCGAAGTTTCGCAAAGGACGAAATCGGCCGAGGGAGGTAATAAAACTCCGCGCCGGATGCCAGGCGTCCTTTCCGCAACTTATGGCGTTTCGATGCACCCATACCTTCCGCCTTTTTGAGGCGTGAACGTTTTCGTTCCAAAATCTTTTTTTCGTTCCCGCATTCACCGTGTGCAGGAGCACACCTGTCTTTAATGTCGGGGTCGGGGGCGCCGACCCCGATGAGCAGGAAACGAGTTGTTGTCAGTCACCAGCAAAGGCGTCGTAACCTTTACCTGGTGTGGGGGAACCTTGCGCTGGAGTTATGTCTCCAGCGGGTCGGTTCGCCACGGTTTAGTCAGAGTTCATTAACCCTGGAAAGTTCTGTTCAAGAGCGTCAGAGCCGCATTCGAGCTTTGGTTCGCCTGAGCTAGAACCGCCGTACCAGCATTCAAGAGAATGTTGTTCTTGGTCAGTTCCGCCGTCTCCTCGGCGATATCCACGTCACGGATACGGCTGTTGGCCGCCGACAGGTTCTCGATACTGACCGCGAGGTTTGCGATCGTCGATTGCAGGCGGTTTTGGATCGCGCCAAAGTCCGCGCGCATCGCCGACACGCTCACGATCGCGGCGTCGATCGCCGCCAGGGAGTTCTGTGCCGATGCCTTGTCTGCGACGCTAGTCAGGTTGATGCCGAGGGCCGCGCTGTTAGCGTCGGCTTTCGAAGCATCAAACGACAAGCGGTCGATGTTCGGGTCGTTTCTCGTACCGACTTGGAAATCGAGAATCGATCCTGTACCGCTCAAGAGTGGAGTACCATTGAACTCGGTCGCGTCAGCGATCCGGTCGATCTCCGAGATGAGCTGGTCGTATTCGACGTTCAGGAATTGCCGCTCCACGGGACCGATCGTGTCGGAAGCCGCTTGAACGGCGAGTTCGCGCAGACGGATGAGGATCGACGAAATCTCGTGGAGACCGCCTTCCGCCACTTGTACGAGAGAAACGCCGTCTTGCGCGTTACGGGAGGCTTGTTTCAAGCCTCTGATTTGGGCCCGCAGGTTTTCGCTGATTGCGAGACCGGCGGCATCATCGCCTGCGCGGTTGATCCGGTAACCCGAGCTCAACCGTTCGAGGCTCTTATCGAGGCCCCACTTGGTACCCAACAAGTTCCGTTGGGCATTGAGTGAGGCAACGTTGGTATTAATACGAAGCCCCATACTTTCCTCCTCCTTGAGACCCGAAGGGCCTGTCCTTGGCTCTTCGTAGGCCACCGTTTGGTGACCCAATGGGTTTTGGTTCTACTGCTTCATCGGTGTCTCAATTCGAGGCTTTAGAAAAATGTATCGTTTTGCTGCAGATCTGGTCCTAAGAAGAGCTATTTCACCCGCTCGTAGGTCACGAAGTCGAAGGGGATGGGTTCCCTACGGGGCGAGCGAGACACTTCGCGGAACAGGGATTTGTCGAATTCCGGAAAAAAGGCGTCGCCTTCGAATTCCTTATGGATTTCAGTGAGATAAATGCGGTCGGTCATCGGCAAGAATTCGCGGAAGATGTCTCCCCCGCCGACGACAAAGACCTCGTCGCCCCACTGGTTCGTCTGCTTTCGACAAAAGTCGAGGGCCTCTTCGACTGTGTGAAAGACGTGTGCGCCTTCGGGCGCGTAATCTTTCTGCCGGGTGAGCACGACGTGCAGGCGGCCCGGCAAGGGTTTGCCGAGCGAATCGAAGGTTTTTCGTCCCATGATCATGATGTGTCCCATGGTCTTTTCTCTGAAAAACTTAAGGTCCTCAGGGATCCGCCACGGCAAATCTCCGTCTTTTCCAATCACACGGTTTGCAGCCATGGCTGCGATCGCCGACAAAGTCATGAGACACCTCTTAAACGCTGATCGGTGCTTTGATGGCTGGATGAGGGTCGTAGTTCATGATCTCGAAGTCCTCATAAACGTAATCGAAGATCGACTCCGGCTTTCTCTTGATAACGAGCATGGGAAGCGGGCGCGGTTCCCTCGTTAGTTGCAAGTGAACTTGCTCGAAATGGTTTTTGTAGATATGAACGTCGCCGCCCGTCCAGATGAATTCGCCGACCTCAAGCCCGCATTGTTGCGCGATCATGTGGGTGAGAAGCGAGTAGCTCGCGATGTTGAAGGGTAGGCCCAAGAAGACATCGCAGCTGCGCTGGTAAAGCAGGCATGACAGCTTGTTGTTGACGACGTAGAACTGGAAGAATGCGTGGCAGGGCGCAAGCGCCATCTTGCCGCATTTCACGTTTTCCTGGGGCGACAAGGACTCGTCCGGAAGATCGGCCGGGTTCCAGGCGCTGACGATCAGGCGTCGGCTATTCGGTTTTTCTTTGATCATTCGGATGACTTGCGAAATCTGGTCGATGGTTTCCCCGTTGGGCGCTAACCAAGTCCGCCATTGTTTGCCGTAGATGGGGCCGAGGTCGCCGTCGTCGGTCGCCCACTCATTCCAGATCCGGACACCGTTTTCCTGGAGGTAGGAGACGTTGGTTTCCCCTTTCAAGAACCAGAGAAGCTCGTGGATGACGCTCTTTAAGTGGATTTTCTTGGTTGTGACGAGCGGGAAGCCTTTTTCGAGGTCGAAACGCATTTGATAGCCGAAAATGGAGCGCGTTCCCGTTCCCGTGCGGTCATCCTTATCCGTGCCGTTGGCGAGGATATGCTTCAAAAGGTCTTGATATTGTTTCATTTACCGGGCTCCGCGTGGATCAGCTTGTAGGTATAAAAAACCATCGAAGTGAGATGGTCAACGTCGGCGCGGTGTGCTATTACTTCGGGCGCTGGCGGAGTTATAGACGCAATAAGGCGAGAAGGACGAAGAGGCGGATAAATGGAAATCAAAGATCCCATTCACGGGTCGATCGAAGTTAACGGCGGTGAAATTGAGATTCTCGACAGCCGGGAGTTCCAGAGATTGCGCTCCATCAAGCAGTTGGGATTCGCCGAATACAGCTTTCCGGGAGCGACACATAACCGCTACATCCATTCCGTCGGCGTTATGCATTTGGCCGGCCGCGCTTTCGACACTATCTTCCGTGAAACCACGTTCTCTTCGCCGGACGTCCGCCGCCGTTTCCGTCAAGTGCTCCGTTTGGGAGCACTTCTGCACGACATCGGGCACGGGCCTCTCAGCCACACGACCGAAGAGGTGATGCCGGAGCTCGAGAAGCTGAAAATCGAGGCCTATAAATTCCGTGACCCGAACCGCCCGCCGCTTGATCTGAAACGCAAGGCAACGCATGAGGATTTCACGATCAAGTTTCTGACTGATTCCGATTTAAGTCGGCTCATCCGCGAGAATTTCAGCGACATCGATCCGCTCCACGTCGCATGTCTCATCGATTTGAGTTTAAAAGCGCCTGATGATTTCTTTATCGACGGGGGAGTCGACTATCGCCCTGTTCTCAGTCAGGTCATCAGTTCCGAGATGGACGTCGACCGCATGGATTATCTCGAGCGGGACGCTTACTTCTGCGGAACTAATTACGGCCGGGTCGAACTGGGCTGGTTGATCGGCAACCTCGCGTGCCACACGGTCGGCGGGCGCTGTTATCTCGCGCTCGACAGGCGGGCGCTTTACACATTCGACGATTTCCTGATTTCTCGGCACCACATGTACTTGATGGTTTACTTCCATCATAAGAGCATCGTTTACGAAGAGATGCTGGTGAGGTATCTCACGTCGCCCGATTGCTCTTACTTCCTGCCGCCGGATCTCGACGAATACGTCCGTTGCACGGATTATTCGCTCTACGAGCATCTCGGCAGCGTCGACAACATGTGGGCCCGGTTGATCGCCGAGCGCCGCCCGTACCGTATGCTCATCGAGTTGCACTCGACCGAGCCCGGCGAACGACTGCAAAAAATCAAAGGGGTTCTCGACAAAGAAGGCATCGATTCGATTTTGGCGAGTTCGCACACGCGCCTCTCCAAATACCACGCCACTCAAGCTCAGCAGACGTTCCCGATTTATGTCGTGGACAATTATGATCCCCTTGGCAGGCCGGTGCCGATCGAGCAGTGCACGCGCATCTTCCAAAAATACGAGGAGACGCGCATTATCGAGCGCCTCTACGTCTCGAATGAAAACCTGCAAAACGCCCGGCGCCTGATGGCAGAAGTGAAGTAAACGCGTCTCATTTCGAGACTTATTCAAGATTCGTTAAGAACGCACCGATACGTGGTAGTGTGTCTATACCGAAAAAGGGGGATTACAATGAAAGTTCTCAACCTTTCATTGTTCGCGGCCTTAATGATGTTAACGGCCGGTTGTGGTCGGTTGGATTTGAATTTCGATCTTCCCAGTTGGAGTTGGTTTTCCTTAAGTAACGGCGCCGAGTTCGTCGCTTCTTCGCAAAAGTCGGTGGTAACGTTGAGCAGGTACCAAGTGACGACTTCGACCGGTTCGACGTTCGGCGAGCTGGCGACCGAAACCGTGAGCGGTAATTATAAAGTCTACTTCAGCGTGGAAGGCCAGATCGCTTCGGAAGCCGAACAACTGGAAATCCAAGCGAGGTACCAATAAAAGCGCTCCTTTTCGGTGTTTTAGCCCTACCTAAGGCCGCTTAACTATAGCGGCCTTTTGTTTACCCTGAAACTGGACTTCGAATAGCCGCCGTCTGTGTCGAAAAGAGATAGTGATGAAAAAAACAGCATTGCTTTTCGGCATTTTATTGGCGGTTTTTTTGATGCATCAACGCGCGGACGCTTATCTTGAGTTGAGCGCGTTTTACAGCGGAGATAATTTCAATCTGGGTTCGTCAAGCAGCACGAGTCGGACGCAACTGCAAGGCTCGCTTGGTTTCGCGGTCGACCGTAAGGCCCATTTTTTGATCGGATGGAACTATGCTTGGCATACGATCGCGGAGGAGGCGAGTTCCGTTTCGACCTCTTATTCAAGCACGCAGATGGGGCCGCGGCTTCTTTGGTTTTTTACCCGCAGTAAAGCGTGGAGCCTCGGGTTGACTTACAATCTGGTGACCAAGGCGCAGTACAAGGCGGGTTCGGGACCGAGCGAGGAGTGGTCGGGAACAGCTTACAAGGTCGATCTCGGACATAACTTCGCGCTCGGCGAATCGGCTTTTGTCGGTCTTAGGTTGAACTATTTGTCGGTGACCTACACTTCGAAGTTGGTGGGCGGCAGCTATTCCGATATTAGCCACACCATTACATCGATGTATCCAGCGGTCTTCTTCGTGTACGTCTGGGAGTGATGGGCTGCTTAAAAGTGGCCCGTCATCCGTTCGACCTCGCGGCCGTTATAGAACGCGTTCACTTCAAAAAGGATTTGTGAGTCAACGAGAGCCGTGATTGTGTACTGAACTCCTTGCAGCGGGAGCAAGATAAGCTTCAACCCTTTGCGTCCGATCCGTCCGGATTGAACGCCCGGCCCCTCGACCGTATTTCCGTCGATTCTCAGCTTTCCCGTGGTGTAAAGCTTGTAGCCCGATGTTGCGTTCTTGTCCGGCGCGCAGAAGAGTTGAACGTTCAAAAGTGTCTCCGTCTGCACTATTTCAACCCGGAAATAGCCGTTCATGATGACTGAACCCGCAAAGGAAGTAACGGTGCATGGCCCCGTTTTTGTGCCATGAAAGGAATAGGGCGGACCTTCCAAAGAGTTTTCGGGAAGTTCCAGTTTCGTTTGGTCGGAGTCGGATCCGCTTTCATCCCGTTGCGCGCTTCCGCAGGCGGAAAGGAAAAATAGAAGAATCGCGCCGATTACCAATCGGGATTGACGAGTCCTCATACTCCCTCCGTGGGCTTAAGACAAATAGCTCAGTCCGCTGCTGGCCGCGATCGTTTGCCCCGTGATGCTCGCGCCGAGCGGGCTGGCCAAAAACAAAACCAAATTCGCGATTTTTTCCGGTTCCGTCATGACCGCATTAGGGAACTGGCGCATAAGACGTTCGTGCGCCTCCTGAATGCTGATCTTTTCTTCGACTAGTTGCGCAAGGAGAAACTCTTCCGTGATACCGAGAGCGACGCAGTTAACTGTGACGTTATTCGCGAACACTTCACGCGAAAGCGAGCGGGCGAACGTCGACAGGCCGGTTCGTGTCGCGCTGAGAAGCCCGTTTTGAGGCATTCCGAGCCGACAAATATCGTGAATCAAGTAAATTACGCGACCGCGTTTGCGGGCGCTTAGAAATTTGAGTACCGCGTGCGTGGTGAGAAGCGGAGCTTTGAGATTCACCCCGATCATGGCGTCGAGGTTTTCAAGCGCCGTTATGTTTTGAAAGGGCTGCACGTCCAATTGCGTTTGGCCATCGATGTAGATGTCGATGCCGCCGAACACTTCGGCCACCCGGCTGATCGTGTCCTGGATGCGGTCGGGCGCGCTGAGATCTCCCTGAATCGCGGCGGCTCTTCCGTATCTCTCGTTGATTTCACGTGCGTCCATCAGTTGGCTTGCGAAACGCGAGGCTTGGTCGGTGTTCTTATCGACGAAAACGACATTGGCGCCGACTTGAGTCATGCGCATGGCGATGGCTTGGTTGATGCTGTTGCACGGCCCAGTGATGAGGGCCGTTCTATCGTTGAGTTTAAAGCTGGCTTCCGTTTCGATCGGCATTCAGTTTGTCCAATCCGTTGCTAAGGTTTTTCGATGACGACGGCGATGCCTTGGCCCCCGCCGATACAGGCGCTGCCGACCGCGTAGCGGGCGTTCGGTCTGCGCGCAAGTTCGTACATCAGGTGATTCATGATGCGAGTTCCGCTCGCGGCGAGAGGATGGCCGATGGCGATCGCGCCGCCGTTGACGTTCGTTTTCGAGCGGTCGAGTCCCAATTCTTTTTCGACAGCGAGATATTGGGCCGCGAATGCTTCGTTGACTTCGATGAGATCCATTTGTTCGAGCGTCAGCCCGCAGCGTTCGAGCGCCTGCGGAATCGCGTATGCCGGTCCGATGCCCATGATCTTGGGGTCGCAGCCGACGGAGGCCCATCCCAGAATCCGGGCGAGCGGTTTCAACCCGCACCGTTTCGCTTCGGCTTCCGACATGAGAATCGACATTGCGGCGCCGTCGACGATGCCGGAGGCTGTCGCCGCGGTCACCGTACCGCCTTCTTTGAAAAGGGGCTTCATCCCACGTATTTTTTCCGGCGAAACGTCAGGTTTCGGGTGTTCGTCCTTGGCAACGACGATCTCGCCTTTCTTCGTTTTCACGGTGACGCTTGTCATCTCGATATCGAAATAACCTTTGGTAAGCGCGTCTGCGCAGCGCTTTTGCGTGAGCATTGAGTACTCGTCGCATGCTTCGCGCGAAATCGAGTATTTCTCAGCGAGGTTTTCCGCCGTGATTGCCATCGGAGTTCCCGCGTAGGCGTCGGTGAGGGCACTGGTGAGATAATCTTCGATGGGAGCCGTTCCCATGCGGAAGCCTTCAAAGCGCATGCCGCGGATCACGTACGGGATTTGTGACATTTGTTCCACCCCGCCGGCTAAGACGACGCTCGCGCCGCCCGTCAAGATCATTTCGGCGGCCGTGACCCACGCTTGGAAGCCGCTTCCGCATAAGCGGTTGAGACCGAGGGCTCCCGCCGAAATCGGTACACCCAAATGCAGACCGACGTGGCGAGGAATGTAAGCCGCGTCGGAACCGCTTTGAACGACGTTACCGATGACGACATGGTCGATGTCGGCCGGCTGGAGTTTCGCTTGTGCAAGCGCCGCTCGTCCAGCCACGACAGCCAGCTTAGTGGCGCTCACGTCTTTGAGACCGCCCCCGAAGGAACCGAAGGGTGTTCGTTTGCCGGCGACAACGACGATGGTGGTTTCCGGTGATGTGTTTAAGATTCCGGGGCGTTTCATGAGTCGAACTCCGAGGGCTGACAGGTAAACAAATATTGAGACTCAAAAAGCGTACGGGACTCGGAGTCGGACGGTCAATTGACACCTTCATATGAGAAGGCTATCCCATCCTCAAAGCCGTTGGGCTCGAGCCTGTGTGAAACGGGGCGATAAGAACGGAGCTGAAAATGAAAGCACTGGTCATTGGTCAAGGTGGTCGTGAACATGCCCTCGTCAGGGCTCTCAAGAATTCGCCGTCTGTCAAAGAAGTCCATGCGTTACCGGGCAATGATGGAATGGCCGTTGAGGCTCAATGCCATCGGAATGCCGATTGGAAAAATACGGATGCCCTTCTTGATCTTATAAAATCAAACGGTATCGATCTCGTCGTCGTCGGCCCTGAGGACCCTCTCGTCGCGGGAATCGCGGACCCGCTTCGCGCCGAAGGAATTGCGGTCGTCGGCCCCAGTCGGGAAGCGGCCCAACTTGAAGGAAGCAAGATATTCTGCAAGGAGTTTCTCGTTGAAGCCGGTGTTCCGACCGCTCGCTCGGTCGTCGTCAGTTCCGTCGACGCAACCCGTGCGGCGGCGACGATGTTTACCCCTCCTTATGTTTTGAAAGCGGACGGGCTTGCCGCGGGAAAAGGGGTTTTCGTTTGCCCGACATTGGATGATCTGCTCTCGTCCGCGCGTTCGATTTTCGACGATAAGTCTTTGGGAAAAGCCGGCGAGCGGGCTTTGCTCGAAGAGTTCCAGCCCGGTTACGAAGTTAGCTATCTTATTCTGACCGACGGCGAGCGATTTGAACCGCTTCCTTTCGCGCAAGACCACAAGCGTCTTCGAGACGGGGATATGGGGCCCAACACGGGTGGAATGGGAGTGGTCGCGCCTGTCGCGATCGATGAAAACTTGCGGGCGCGCATCGATAAGGAAGTGATCGAGCCGACGATGGCGAATTTCAAGAAGCGTGGCTTCGTTTATCGGGGCGTACTGTTCGTCGGTCTTATGATCACATCGCAAGGGCCGCGCGTTCTCGAGTTCAACACCCGCTTCGGTGATCCGGAAACCCAGGCTATTCTGCCCCTTTTGGACGGAGACTGGGGACTCGTCTTTAAAGAACTTGCGGAAGGCCGGCTGCCGAAACTTAAGTGGAAGCCGATAGCAAGTTGTTGTGTCGCGCTCGCCGCGGAAGGATACCCGGGCACGCCGGTGAAGGGGGTTGTCATTGAAGGGCTTGAACGCGCCGACCTGGGAGAAAGCCGTTACTTCCTCCATGCAGGCACGCGGCGCGAGGCGAATGGCCAATGGGTGACGGCCGGAGGACGTGTCCTAAACGCGATCGGTCTCGGCGGGAATATCCACGAAGCGATCGCCAACGCGTACCAGTTGGCGAGTCAAGTCTCATGGCCTGGAATGCAAATGCGTACGGATATTGGAGCGAAATTGAAGTGATCAGTTGTTCTGATCATTATCCCACTTCGGCAAGAAGCGAACGACATCGTTTTCATTGAAAGCCGAAGCGTTTTTTGGATCGAAGATTTCGCACGCCGAATTGGCCATGCGATCCGTACAGTTCGTGTATTGAGTTTGAGGCGCGAATTCCTCACAGGATGGTTCGCCGTTTACGACCGGACAGCGGGTCAGAGCCGGAGCCGACGAGCCAAGAAATAAGAGCGAAATGAGCATTAAGGCTTTCATTTTGGGAGCCTCCCGCCCGCTCAGTAATAAACGAGCGGGGTAATGTAAAGCCATAATGCTCGCTCGTGACCGAGAGGCGCGGTCGCAAGGCGTAAACGGGTCAATCTTTCAAAACTTCAATTGAGGTTGTTTGAGATTTTTTCTGACGCTGCGTGCGACGCGGTGGAATCACCAATTCCAGCGAAGGCTCACGGTTCGACGCGTGTCCGTGGGCGACGTGTGGTGGTTGAATACAAACTCGCTTCCGAGGAATTCGATTTCCTCACGGATTTCCACATTGGTCGTCGCCTGTGCGATGAAGTAGGAGACCTGAGCTTTTGTGATGCCCGTGTATTCGAGGTCGGCGCGTGTTTGCGCAGCCTTCATCGAAAACTTCAGTGAATGCCGGATGGCGTTCGGCTCGTTCCCTTTGAATGATAAATCGCCTTCCAGTTTTTCGTCCAACTGATGGGCGGCCTGTCCGATACTGCTATTGCGGACGGCTTCGGAATTCAGCCAGTTCGCGAGCGAATGAGAGAGAATCTTCGTGGCCACGAGCCCGCCGTCGTTGGTCGGTTGTAAGTCGTTTGCCGGAATGATTTTGCTGATGTCTTCCGTCCGCAAGGCTCTGGGCGACTCGACAGGTTGGATAGACGAGGCGTCGATTCCGTGCGAAAAATCGATACGACGTTTAAGGATGAGTTCTTGTTTTTTAGTCGCCTCGGTCGCGGCTGGCCAACGAAGCGGGAAAAGCGCCGCCGATGCGTGGCTGAGAATCAGCTGCACGCAAATGAGAGCCGCGAGTTTGAGGAGTTTCACCCCGAAAGTCATACCTTTCTCCTACCCCTCAAGAAAGCAAACTCGGGGCCAGGCTTACAGTCCAGAAAACCAGGAGTTTCAATGGGTTAGGAAAAATGAATTTCGGGCCGAAATGTTGGGTGTCAGTTCGCTAGACAGATCGACTGGACTTGGCACCCCCTCTTGGCTGAGGGGGTGCTTCAGGTACCGCGCGAAATCAGCAGACGGAACCGGCTTCCGGCGGACGGAGGCCTTTCTTCTTGATCTTCTCAACGAGGGTGGTGCGGTTCAGTTTTAAGAGGGCCGCGGCCTGGTTGCGGTTCCAACCGGTTTTTTGCAGCGCCTTGAGAATGAGTTGGTTCTCGTAGGCGTCCACTGCGGAGTTGAAATCCATGCCGCCTTCCGGGAACTCGAACGGCTCGCCCGGCATGATGAATGTTTGCGAGCGCTGCTGTCCGCGATACTGTTCAGGCAAGTCGCTCAGCTCGACTTGGCCGCTGCCTTTGAGAATCGCAAGCCGTTCCACGAGGTTTTCAAGTTCGCGGATGTTACCCGGCCAATGGTAGCTGCAAAGCGCGTCCATGGCTTCTTTGGAGAATCCGGTGAGGTTTCTGTTCTTCGTTTGGTTGAAATGCTGGACGAAGTGTTGAAGCAGAAGCGGAATGTCTCCGCGGCGTTGCTTCAACGAGGGCACGTTGATGGGAATCACGTTCAAGCGGTAGTACAAGTCTTCGCGGAACTGCCCTTTGGTCACCGCTTTCGCGAGATCGATGTTTGTCGCCGCGATCACACGGACGTCGGCTTCATAGGTCTTCGCGCTACCGACCGGTTCGAAGCGGCGTTCTTGCAGAACCCTGAGCAACTTCACCTGCAGGTTGAGGCTCAGTTCGCCGATTTCGTCGAGGAAAAGTGTGCCGCCGTTGGCGAGTTCGAAGCGTCCTGCGCGGTTGGCGATCGCGCCCGTGAAGGCGCCTTTCACGTGTCCGAAGAGTTCGCTCTCCAAGAGTTCGCCCGGAATCGCCCCGCAGTTGATGGGAATAAAGGGCTTCGAAGCGCGCGGAGAGTTGTAGTGAATCGCTTTCGCGATCAGTTCTTTGCCTGTTCCGCTCTCGCCGGTAATGAGAACCGTCGAGTCGGAGTCCGCGACCCGCTCGACCATCGAAAGCACGCGACGAATTTCTTCGCTTGTCCCTACGATATTGTCGAAGCGGTACCTTCCGTGAAGGGCCGTGCGCAGTTGTTGGTTTTCTTGCTGCAGGTTTTTGTGAGAGAGTGCGCGATTCACCAGGCTCAGCAGCTCTTCCATGTTGAAGGGTTTCGTCACAAAGTGGAAGGCCCCGGCTTGCGTGGCGTGAACAGCAAGTTCAATGGACCCATGGCCCGTCAAAATGATGACTTGGATCGAAGGATGGAGAGTCCGCAGCTTGCGCATCAGTTCGATACCGTCGCCGTCCGGAAGTCTGAGGTCGACGAGCGCGAGATCAAGGCCTGTGTCGGCTCCAGTTCCGCCCGCCGACTCGCGCCGGCTGCCGGCCAGGAACTCGGCTTCACGCACGCTGTTGGCCGTTATGACCTGGAATCCTTGGCGATCGAGGATTCGAAAGAGCGCTGTACGAAGACTGGATTCGTCATCGACGATCAGAATTCTGTGAGCTTGCTGCATCAACATTCCCTTCCTGAGAAAGTTCTTAGTCCGTCATGGACATCGAAACCGCGAAAGCTCTGACTTGGTTTTCGGGCGGGGTTTAGAGCGCCTTTGGAGAGGCACCGCCCTTGATTTGATGCTAGGGAATTGACACTTGGACTGTCAAATTTGGCTGTCAAAAGTCCGATGGGTAAATCAAAAACTAGACGAAACACTATTGATTTGTGGGCTAGGTAGGGAAATTTTTGCCTTAGTCCCTAAGCCTTTGTCGGAGCTGATTTCCAGCCTTCCGCCGTGGTCGCGTATAATCTGTTGGGCGACGGTCAAGCCGAGTCCTGGGTTCAATTCGGAATTTTTGGTTGTGTACATGGGCTCATAAATCTGATCGCTAATACCAGGATCAAAACCAGCCCCATTATCTTCGATTTCGACGTCGATCCATTCATTCTCCGGGCGTATGCGGATGGTGATTTCACCCGTCATCCGCTTTTGCCCCGGAGGTGTGTTCCGTATTTGTTCGGCGATCGCCTCATGTGCATTTTGTAAGCAGTTGCGGATCGCTTGCGCGAGCGCGTTGAATTGTCCTCGCACCTGAACAGGTTCCTCGGGGAATTCGCGTTTCACGACGATGCCCATCGAACGCGTTTGCAATTCGGTGATTTTGAGCGCTTGTTCGGCGACCTCGCGAAGGTCGATGATATTCGTTGAGTCCGGCGAGGATTTTCGCGTGAAGCCCAGAAGCGATTGCACGATGTCGCGGCAGCGGCGCGCCCCTTTTTCCATCTCCTCGATGTCGGCGTACCAAGGCTCGTCGCCTTTGAGATCCATTTTAATGAGCTGGAGAAAGCTAAGCATGCCACCTAGCGGGTTGTTGAGTTCGTGCGCGATAGAGCTTCCGATCGTCCCGAGTTCGGCCATCTTGGCGGATTCGAGGATCTGCCGCTCGTAGCGCAGTTGAGCCGAGACATCGTGATACATGTTCACGTAAAGCGTGCGGTCTTCCGGCTTAAACTGGATTTCGTGGCTGAAAACATCGTAGATGACGTTTTGCTCTTCCGCGGACGGACCGCCCATGGTGCGGGCGGGTTTCAAGCGGAAAAAGGATCCCTTGTTTTCCGAACGGCCCATGGTGCATCCAGGGCAAGGAGACGCTCGGCCGAAGAGCGCTTCGTAGCATTTGCGGCCGATGATTTTTTCCGGTTCGGCTCCTGAGCGTTCCGCGAAGCTGCGGTTGACCCTGAGAAGTGTGTGATCGGCGGAAATGACCGAAACCGAATCGAGAATCGCATCGAAGGTCGCTTCCCACTGATGCTTCAAGGCTTCGCTTTGTTCGAGCTTCGTCAAGCGGTCGATGGCGAGCGAAACGGCGTCGGCGATCTGGCCGAGGAAGCTGATTTCGTCGCGTCTGAAGGGAGATTTCGCGTCACGCGCGAAGAAGATGTGGCCGAGCATGTCCTTCCCGCGCAAAAGCGGCGCGCGATGAATGGCGACGAGAGAAGACTCTTTTTCGTCCGCGAATTCGAGACGCGTGGCGGATTGGAACACGATGCGCGTCCAAATGAGTCCGAGCGCGCCTCTCAACGCTTCGTTCACGAGACGTTCCATTTCGGCGATGGAACCCGCGCGATGAATGGCGACGAGCGCGCGGTGAAGGGCTTCCACGCGATGATTGGTGATCAGCAAACGCTCTTTCGCTTCCTCGAGCGATTTGCGCCGCATTTCAACGCGTTCTTCGAGCTCGGCCGTCAGTCTTTTCAGGCGCTCGTTTTGCTCGTTCACGAGTTGGAAGAGTTTGATGTTCTGTTGGAGGAGCCGATACTCCTCCAACGCCTCCTCAACCGTCAGTTCGAAACGAGGGTCGTCGTACGAAGGCAGAAGTCGGAAAACAGAGCCCGCGTTGATCAGCTTGCTCAATGCTTCGGCCGGCGTGTCACCTTGGATGA
>CALBDW010000153.1 GCA_937927435.1 uncultured Bdellovibrionales bacterium | reverse complement strand
TTACTCCGGCATGGATTCTCCGCTTGCGAAGTACGACCGCTTTGTTCAGCGCCGAGCGTGCGTGAATCCCGGTGCCCAAGACTGGGAAATGCGGCGCCACTATTACACCGGCGTTAACTGGGAAGGGCATTGCAACGGCTGGGCGGCTGCTTCGATTTTGCGGAAAGAACCGAAATGGCCGATCAAGGATCCGTACTCCGATGTCACGTTCACGGTTGCCGACATTAAAGGGCTTTGGATCGAGCGCGACTATTGCCCGCGGATCGCCTTCTTCGGCAGCCGTTACTGGGGCGACGGCGGCGACCCGAGGGATATTTATCCGCACGTGTTTCATAAGGTTCTCGTTCATTACATCGGAGAGCTCCGCAAGCCCGTGCTCGTGGATATCCGGCCCGACCCGTCGGTCGAGAACCGTGTGATCTCGGGCTACGAGATGACGATCCAGGAAGTGGCTCCGCAAACGTATCTTGTCGATAACTACGTGATGATTCACGAGTACGATAATGATCTTCAAGACAAAGTCGGTATCGCGCCGGGCTCTCGTCACCACTTCCGCTATTACCTGATGACCGATGAAAAGGGAGATCCCAGGGACGGCTACTGGCTCTCCCTGAACCCTGACTTCCTTTGGGTGCCTCTTTCTCCGGGAGACTGTGAAGACAAGAATGAGGTACTCGAGGAATTCTGGATCAACGAGATTTTGAAATACGAAAAACCCCCAAGACCCACCCTCAGACCTTCACCGGGCGCACGCCCCAACCCTGGCGCGAACGGTTAAGGCCCTTCACATCGCCTTCCGGCGCTTGTCCGGCGTCGGAAGGCTCTTTACGAAAGCACTCGGCGGGCTTTCTCGTCGTGATTCGTCTGCAGCTGATAGAAGTTATAGTATTCGCCGCGTTTGTTCAGCAGCGTTTCGTGATCGCCCTCTTCGACGATCACGCCCTTCTTCATCACGATAATCCGGTCCGCATTGAAGATCGTCGAAAAGCGGTGTGCGATCACGAAGGCCGTGCGGTTTTCTAGCAAGTGGTTCAAGCCCTTTTGGACTTCCGTTTCGCTGACGGAGTCGAGCGCGCTCGTCGCCTCATCGAGAATCAGAATCGGCGCGTCTTTAAAGATGGCGCGGGCGATACTCACGCGCTGCTTTTCGCCGCCTGAAAGGAAGGAGCCTCTTTCTCCGACCGGGCTGTCGTATCCGTTAGGAATCGTCGAGATAAACCCGTGGGCGTTGGCGAGTTTCGCTGCCGTTTCGACGCCGACGGCGTCTTTCGAGAAATCGCCGGCCTGAATATTGCGTCGGACGCTGTCACGGAACAAGAAGACGTCCTGGGTGACGAGCGCGATGTTTTTGCGTAAGTCGTCGAGCGCGATTTCCGAAATCGGGATATCGTCGATAAGAATTTCGCCCGATGTCGGATCGTAAAAACGTTCAAGGAGGTTGACGAGGGTGGACTTGCCGCTGCCGCTTTCTCCGACGATGGCGATGATTTCGCCTCGTTTTACGGTGAGGTTGATCCCCTTGAGAACCGTTTCTTGACCGTACGAGAAACTCACGTTGCGGAACGTGATGGTGTTCCACTCTTTCGGGAAGGGTTTCGGGTTTCGCGCTGCCGGCACCTCCTGGTCACTGTCGAGAATCTCGAAGATCCTCTGCACGACCACGACGGATTGTTGGATCTTGATGCCGGCGTCCTGGAGTTTTTTGATCGGCGCCTGCAGGAATCCCGCCGCCGCGATGAAACCGATGAAAGTCGATGTGTCGGCGCTGCCCGAAAGAACCATTTTAATGCTGTAGAGGGCGAAGGCCATGACGAGGAACGAGACAAGGAATTCGCTGATCGGACTCACGGCCTGCTCGCGCATAATGATCTTTTTGGCTGTGCTGAGATAGTGCTCGAGATTCCTTTGGAACCGGGCTTCGAGTTCTTTTTCCAAGTTGAACGATTGCACGACGCGGATCCCGTCCACGGAATCTTTGAAGGTCGCGGTGAGTTCCTCCATGGCTTCCCGGCCGTAGTTGCCGTATTTACGTAGGCTTTTGCCGATCTTTTTCGTGACGAAAAGAAAGAGCGGAAGGAAGATGAGGGCGAAGAGCGTCAGCCGCCAATCGAGCCAAAGCATGTAGGCGAGATAGATCGCTGCTTGGATCGGTTCGCGGATCATGTCGACGTAGAAATTAAGTCCTTGTTGCAATAGCACCGGATCGTTAAAGACGCGGCTGATGAGTGCTCCGCTTCCGCGTTCGACCGAGCCGTGGAAGCTGAGGTTCAAGCGCATGATCTTGCGCACGAGATCCATACGGATCGCTGCGATGATACGCTCGATCGTGTAATGGAGAAGGACGTAGTGGCCGAAACGAAAGACGCCGAGTAAGAAGAAGGTGGTCGGAAAGAAATAGGGGAGGTAGCGCGCGACCTGTCCCTCGTCCGGCAGTTCGAGATGAATGCGCGCCGCGAACCCTTCCGGGATCAGCTTTTCCAAAATCGCCATTTCTTGACGCTCATAAATCGCGACAAGCAACTGGATGACGATCGGGATCAGACCGCTGAGTAAGGTTACGCATAGACCCGAAAGGAATATGAGAATGATTTGGGCCTTAAGGGGCCGAATGTACGGCATGAGCCGTTGCAGAGATTGAATCATGAGCTGCCATTTCCAGAAGGTTCACCCTCGAAGCGGACGGTCAGATCCCTTCGCGGGGTCAACTGGCTCACTTCCGTGGGGATGGCGTTAAATAGCGGATATGGCGTCGCTTTTTTGAACGTTAAAGTTCATCCTCACGATTGTGAGCCAGTTTTAACGACTTTTGAAAACCCCATTACTATAAAAGGCTTAGCGGTAATGGCAACAAGCCCAAAATCTTATTGACATTATGCGTCAACATCCTGTAGAACCCCCAGGGTGGCTTTTAAAGCCCCGTGCGGAGGAGTTCATGAAAGCGATTTCAAAATTAATCTTGGTGATTCCGGTCATGGCGGTTGTTTTCTTCTGTCGGACCGAAAGCTTCGCATGGGACGATGAAGGGCCTTACTACTGCGAAGTCAGCCAGACGCGGGCGGGTGATTTCGGTGTTCGGAAACTAACGGCGAGCGGGTGGATCTACATTGTCCGCCAACTGACCTACGAAAAGGCCGTCGAGACACTCGAATACCTGCGGCTCATGAACCGCTGCCAATAAGGCCGCGCGGATCGGCGCTCTACGGGCCTGTTTAGCTGGCCTGTTGTTGCTCGCCGAATCTTTTCTTGCACACGGCCAACAGTTTCGCTTCAAACTGCGCCGGTGTGAACGGCTTGACGACGTAGTTGTCGACTCCGCTCGCGATGGCCTCCTGCACTTGGTGCACTTCGGCTTCGGCTGTGACCATCAAGAACGGCACGTCCTTGTAAACCGAAATCTTGCGGACGATTTTGAGCAGCTCAATGCCCGTCATGTTGGGCATGTTCCAGTCGCTGACGATGAAGTTGATCGGCGTGCGAGCGAGAGCTTTCGCCTTCAACACTTCGATCGCCTGCATGCCGTCTTCGGCGAAATCGATGTGTTTGGCGCCGAGTCTCGTGAGTTCACCGGCGACGATTTTACGCATGAGTTGCATGTCGTCGACAACAAGGAATCTAAGATTTGAGATGTCCATTCATCGCCCCTTTTTGACTCACTCATCGGAGCAAAAATAAAAAACTTCACTCTTCTGGCCTCAGCAAATCGCTTCAACCTGCCGAAACGCTTGGACGGTAAAGGTGTAGAGGCGAGAAATGACCCAAAGTCTGAATGATTTCCGGATCAAAGTCGGGCAGCTGTTCTTCATCTGCAACCAGCTGCGTGAAAGTACTGGCAGGGTGAGTGCCACGATAGGCGAGATCTACGAGGTCTCGTTGAGGTCTGGTATTTCCTCGAGCCATGTCGAGGTCGGCAAGCGCGCGTTCAACGAGATAGCGAAGCAGATCGCGAGCACATCGACTGCCATGGAAGCCGAATCCAAGCAGATTCGCGAAATCGGCTCGCAAATTTCCAACCTGAGTCTGGGGTGCCTGAAGAAGGCCTTGCAAATCAGAAAAATGGAGGAGGGTTTCCAATTGGGTTGCGGCCAGAACGAAGAGGCGGTCAGGAGGGCCATGGCCCGAATGGAGGCCGCGGTCTTCAAGCAGGTCGATGAGATCGAACAGCTTTGCCGACGCACCCACGTCTTGAGCTGCAAGATCGCCCAACAGGCCGAGCGCCTCTGGTCTCTCGCGATCAACCTGCGGATGGAGGCCAGCCAGTCCGGAGAAGAGGAAGAGGTTTTCTTCTCGAACATCGGGGCTGCCGTGGCCGCCGCCGGCGAAAAACTGAAATCGCAACAAGAAGTTTATCAAGGGCTCATTCGCAAATGCCGCGAAATCCGGGGTGAACTGAAGTCATTCCAAGGAGAAGAGAAAAATGCAGCATAAGGTCTTGTTCGATGACGGCACGACTCAATGGATCTATTTCGGGCGTGATCCAAATAAGGTCGAACAGGTTATCGACACCAACCAGTACGTGATCATTCACAAAGGGAAAGCCTTCATGACGGACCCGGGCGGTACGGAAATCTTTCCGGCGGTCCTGAGCAAGGTCTCGGAATTCATCGCGGTGGAGAACATCGAAGGGTTTCTTTGCAGCCACCAGGACCCCGATATCATGAGTTCGCTTCCGCTTTGGATGGAGTTGGCCCCGCAGGCCAAAGTCTATATGTCGTGGCTCTGGGAAGGCTTCGTTTCGCATTTCGGTTACGAGTTCCACAGCAGCTTCGTGCCTTTGAACGACGACGGTTGCACGATTTCGTTGAACGGACATCCGCTGCATTTGGTTCCGGCGCATTTCCTCCACGCGTCCGGCAACTTCCATCTTTACGATCCGGTCGCGAAGATCTTTTTCTCGGGTGACGTCGGAGCGGCGCTGGTTCCCGACGGTTACGACATCTTCGTCGAGGATTTCAAGAACCACGTTCGGTTTATGGAAGGCTTCCATCGCCGCTGGATGCCTTCGAACGAGGCGAAAAAAGACTGGTGCCGAAGGGTTTCGCGCATGGAAATCGACCTCCTTTGCCCCCAACACGGGAGCATCTTTAAAGGAGAAGACGTCGGTAAGTTCATCGCGTGGTTCGAAGACTTGCGGGTTGGTGCGGCCGCCTAACTTGATTTGAAGGGGAGAAACGATGAGTCAGCTTAAATCGTATTTCGATCAACTCAAAAAATCGGTCCACGAGATCGAGCAAATGGTGAGTGTCGTTCGCGACATCTCGAACAAAACGGACCTTTTGGCGCTGAATGCTTCAATCGAAGCGGCGCGCGCGGGACAAGCGGGAAAAGGTTTCGCCGTCGTTGCGGACGAAGTGGGGCGTCTGGCCGAGCGCTCGCAAAAGTCGATCGAAGCCGTCGAGCTCGCGTGCCAGCAGTTGCGGGAAACCGTTGATCTTCTGATGCGCTTGAAGCCCGACGAAGAAGAAGAAATCAAGAAAAAAGCCGCATAAGAAAGCTCAGAACCGATAAGGACCGTGCCGTGAACGACTTGTTTCTCGAATTTCTGTTGGAGGCGGAAGAAAACGTTCAGGCGTTGAATGAAGCCGTGGACGTTCTTATTCAAACGCCGGGCGAGCCCGAGGCGTTTAAGCGGGTTTTGCGAGCCCTTCACACGTTGAAAGGAGGCTTCGGCGTCTTCCAGATGACCAGCGTTCAAAACGCTTGTCATGAAATCGAGAATATTTGCGGCAAAGACGCCAGCAAGCATACGAAAGAGTTTTACCTTTGGCTGCAAAGCCAAGCTCAGGAACTCGAAAGATTTCTGCAAACAGCCCGCGAAGCGGGATCTCCTTCAGATCTGCCGTTCACCGTAACGCCGTGGAACGGCGGCGAGGCGGCGACGATCACGACGACAGCCGGCGAAGCCGAGATCTCCCTCGAAGACGAATTCGCCCTCGCCGAAAAAGAAGCCGCCAAATTCTTCACGAAAGAGCCGGAAAAAAGCCAGGCGCCCGCGGCTCCCGTTGAGCCCGCGTCCGAAGCTCCGGCGCTCAAGGTCGTCCACTCGGAGGCTCCGAGCGGTCCTGAAAAGGTCGCTGAAACGAAGGCGCCGGTTACTGCTACGGCTTCTTCCGCGCCGGCGAAACCGTCGTCCCATGCGGCCGACTCGCACGTACGGGTTTCTCTCTCTAAGATCGACGATGTGCTCGCCAGCATTTGGGAAATCTTCATGGCGCGGAACCAAATCAGCTACCTCATCGAGCAGTCGAGGCCTCTTTTCCAGAACGATCCGGCGCTCTTGAGGACGTGGGAAGCCATGGATTCGTCCTTGCGCCGGATGGTCGGAGAGCTTGAATCCCAAGTCATGGAAATGCGCATGGTCCCGCTCTCCGGCGTGTTCCAAAGAATGGCGAGGGTCGTGCAACAGTTCGCCCACACGAGCGGGAAACAAATCGAGTTCCGCGGCATTGGTGAAACGATCGAACTCGATAAGCGGATCGTTGATTCGCTCGCAGATCCTCTGATCCACTTGGTTCGAAATGCCATGGATCATGGGATCGAGATGCCGGATGTGCGCCGCTCGAAAGGAAAAGACGCGACCGGGGTCATCACTCTGAAGGTCGAAATCAGCGGCACGGAAGTCATTCTCTCCGTGATCGACGACGGAAAAGGCTTGAACCCTGACGTCATTCGCAAGAAGGCCCTCGCGAACGGATTGGTTCACGCCGCCGATATGAGCGACACTGAAGTCATCAACCTGATCTTCGAATCGGGCTTTTCGACGGCCGAAAAAGTCACCGATATCAGCGGCCGCGGCGTGGGAATGGACGCAGTGAAAAGTCATCTCGAATCGCTTTCGGGCTCGATCGAGGTTCATTCGGTGCCCGACAAAGAGTGTACGTTCCTCATTCGTATTCCGCTGAAGGTTTCGGTGTTGAACTCGCTGATTTGTTCGATCAACGAGATGGATTATGCGATTCCGCACAGCTCGATCATCGAAGCCTATACGATCGATCAGACGGAATTGAAGCGAAACGGACACGACAAGTACTACACGTACCGTGGGGAGCCCTTGAAGGTGCATGATTTGACGAAGTACTTCCCGGCCCGGGAGGACTTCCAACTGAAAATCATCCAGCGTAAAGCCGCGCTCCTCATCGTGCGCGACGAATCTGTGCCCGGCAAATGCCACGCTCTGCAGGTGAGCCAGATTTGCCGGAACCAGGAGCTGGTGGTCAAGCCGCTTCCGTCGCTCACCCAGCCGATTCCGTACGTTTCGGGGGTTTCAATCCTTGCGGACGGGCGGCCGATTTTCATTCTGTCGGCGACGAAGTTGATTCAACAATTAACCGAGAAGAGAGAGAAGGCGAAGCATGTCTCAATGGCTGGCTAATATTTTCGAGCAACAAGCGAGCCGGAGATCCGGTGACGACGAAGGCACGGAACAGCTCGTGCCGGCCTTGACGATTGAACATCGCGGGCTCCGGTACGTAAGCGATTTCAGTTATCTGTCTGAGGTGATCGAGAACGCTCTCATCGTTCCGTATCCCGAGAAGCATTCCGCGCACATCGGCATTATCAATATGCGGGGGGCGATCGTGCCGGTGCTCTGCCTGGCGGCGCTTTTCGGTCAAGATGAGAAATGTTGCTTGGGCGAGAGGGACCGTGAGGGAAGACCTCTGAAATATCCTCGCATGGTCGTGTTCTGCTCGCCGGCCGGTTCTTTTGCGGTCGGAGCTTCGCACGTCAAGAAGTGTTTGGTTCCGCGCGAAAAGATGCAGCAGTGCGGGGAAATCGAAATCGAAGGCAAAGTTTATCGGATCTTAAACGAGAACTTTTTCCTTCGGATGGAAGAAATGGTGGCGTGATGAACTCGGTAAAGAAAGGCGACGCGTTTCTCAACCTCGAATATTTTCTGCCGTTCGACATTCCGAAGAAGCGGACGCAGTTTCCGTTCATTTTCAACGTGCAGAAAATCAAAGAGGTGATCGAAGTCGAAAAATACAACCCGCTTCCTCCGGTTTATCATCCCTTCGTGGCGATGTACGACTTGAGGGGCACGCCGCTTCCTCTCCTGAGTCTCGAGTTTCTCTTGGGTGACGGCAAGTGGACGAAGGAAGAAGCGGTTGAGGCGTGCGCCCGGGATTGGCGCGGCTATCGAATCATCGTGCTCGATGTGCAAAGCCATCTGATCGGTATCATGGCGGGTTGGGTCGGCAGGATTCTCGATCCGAAGTCGATTTCGTATCTCCCGGCTCCGAGTTCGATGAGCGGAAGGAAACCCGGCATTATCAACGGCCTCATCAAGCAGGGGAACGATCTATACTACATGCTGGATATCGAGTACGTGCTCACAGAGCTCAATGGCGGGATCGTCGAAAAATCGAAGCTCACGGGCGAGCTGAGCCTTCATTTCAAAGGGCGTCGCGTGTTGGTGGCGGAAGACTCCCGTCTTTTCCAGAAAAAAGCGGCCCAATTATTCGAGAAGCTCGGCTTTGAAGTGGTCGTCGCCGAAGACGGCGAAATCGCTTTGCGGATGATGCGCGAAAAACCGGAGCAATTCGATTTGATTTTCACGGATATCGAAATGCCAAACCGCAACGGTATCAGCTTCGTTCAGGAAATGCGCAAGATCGACCGGGCGAGAGAAATTCCGGTCATTTTCAACTCGAGCCTTTCAAACGAAGGTCTTATCAACGATATCAAACGGCAAGGTCTCGGCGACTACATCATCAAGTATGATGAAAAAGCGATCGCCGACGTTCTGGAACGTCTTTCAGCTCAAGGCCGACTCAAAGCCGCTTGAAAGACGAACCGGGAGATGACGAACGAGCCGACGCCGCAAATGCCGATCACGGTCGCCATTGGAAGCGACGAGCTTGCGTGGAGAGCGCTGAGTGTCGTCGCCGCGATGGCGGCGATCGTAAATTGCATGGTTCCCAGCAAAGCCGAAGCGCTGCCCGCTCGAGCCCCTTCGTGAGCCAGAGCGGCCGCGGTCGTGTTCGGAAAACTCGCGCCCAAAAGCCCGACAAAAAGAGCCAGCGGCACGATATGGGCGAACAAACCCAGGTTGAAAACCGACGCGAGGAGCAGAAGAATCGAGGCGAGAGCGAGAAGAGGGAAAACCGTCTTCAAGATTTTTTGCGGCGGAAAATGCTTAAGGAGCTTGACGTTCAACTGCGACATCGCGATGAGCAGCAACGCGTTCGTTCCGAAAATCCATCCGTAGCGGTCCGGCCGTACTCCGAAAAGCTCGATGAAAACAAAAGGTGACCCCGTGATATAAGCGAACATTCCGGCTTGAGCGACGCTTCCGGCAAGTGCGGGGCCGAGGAAACGCTTGTCGCGCAGAATGCTCCAGTAGGTGCGGAAAGCCGGTTGGTGCGCCGGATTCCCGGCGGGCTTTTTTGTTTCCGGCAGAACCAGATAGGTCGCTCCGATGCAGAGAGCGCTTGCGATCACAAGGCAGAGGAAGATCGCCCGCCAGCCGAAGGCGAGCGAAAGATATCCGCCGAGGAGAGGAGCGAGAATCGGCGCAAGCCCCGTGACCAACATCAAGAGCGAAAAAACGCGCGCGGCTTCACGTTCTTCAAAAAGGTCGCGCACAATCGTACGTGGGACGACGACGGAAGCGCAGCCGCCGATCGCCTGCGTGAAGCGGGCGAGAATCAGAACCGTGACCGAAGGCGCGAAGAGGCAAGCGAGCGAGGAGACGAAATAGAGTGCGAGTCCGAAATAGAGCGGCTGTTTTCTTCCAAAGCGGTCGATGAAGGGGCCGTAAAGCAATTGTCCGAGTGCAAGTCCCAGGAAGTAAGCGGCAAGCGAAAGTTCTACGGTCGAAAGCGGAACAGCGAAGTGCCGCGAAATCTCGGGCAGGGTTGGAAGATACATGTCGATTGTGAGCGGCCCGATCCCGGACAGGGCTCCAAGAACGAGTATCTTAAAAAAGAAGGCCTGATTAAGAGTCTTGCGGTCCAAGCGAACCAACCTTCTCCGCACTTATCGCGGCTTAAAATTGGGATGGGAGGGAGGTTAAAGCAAGAGGAGCGAAAAGTCGAAGATGATTTAAAGTACCAGGAAGCGGCTTCTTGCCTCAGGCGGCGGGGACCCTTACGATTGGGTTATGGATCCCGTCAGTCAGGCTGTTGTCGGTGCGGCACTTCCGCAAAGTTTGAGTCGTGCGAAAGATCAAAGATGGGCCCTTCTCGCCGGCGCCGCCGGAGGAATGGCGCCTGATCTCGATGTTTTCATCCGTTCGAGCACGGACCCGTTGCTCTTTCTCGAATTTCACCGTCAGTTTACGCACTCGTTGATTTTCATCCCCGTCGGCGGACTCATCGTCGCCCTGGCGCTCTATCCGTTTATGCGGAACGCGCTGTCGTTCGGACGCCTTTATGCGTTTGCGACGCTGGGGTATGCCACACACGGGCTTCTTGACGCCTGTACAAGTTATGGAACGCAGCTATATTGGCCTTTTTCAAACTTACGCGTGGCATGGGACAATATTGCGATCGTCGATCCATTACCGACGTTGGCGTTGCTTTTTGCCGTGGTCGCCGCGGCCTACTGGAAATCGGCGAATTGGGCCCGCGTGGGCTTTCTTTTCTTTATTGGGTACCTACTCCTCGGAGTTTATCAACGTGACAAAGCCTCAGCGATCCAAGAGCATTTGATGCAAAGCCGTCAGCATGTCGCTCTCCGGAAAACCGTTAAACCGACTATCGGCAATCTCTTGGTTTGGCGGTCGATCTACGAAAGCGAAAACGGGCGTTTCTACGCTGACGCTTTGCGGGTCCCATTTTTTGGTGAGCCGCGTATTTACGAAGGAGACTCGGTCGAAAAGGTGGTCCCCGAGAGGGATTTCCCGATGCTTCCCCCAGATTCGCGTCAAAGAATCGATATCGATCGTTTTAGTTGGTTTTCTGATGGGTACATCGGCCGGATACCAGGCCATACAAATGCGATCGGAGACGTGCGATATGCCATGCTGCCCCATGAGATCAGGCCGATGTGGGGTATTGTGATCAACCCAGGGCAGCCGGATTCTCACGTGAAATTCGAGACCTTCCGCCAAATCACGGCGGAAGCCTTGGAACGTTTCATCAGTATGTTGCTGGGCCGCGAAACTCGTACCCCTCCTGAGGCGATTGTCGAAGCTCCAAATTAAATCGACACGACCAGTTTATATTCTTGGCGCTGCTGCCCCTAGCTGATATGAGGGTCGCGAGGGGGATGGTTCCCCGTATCGTTGAGAGGGGGTACGATGCGCTTTTTCAGTTTTATTCTTTTCTTTTTTGCTTTTCAGTTCGCCGCCGCGGAACCGTTACCGGCCGTCTGCGGAGCCGTACGCTGCACTGAAAAAATGGTGGCGATCGAGAACGGGCTCTACGCGGGCACTCATGTCGAACGCGAGGACTTGCCGGCTGTATACAGCGGGGAGTGCTACTATCACTCGCCGAATTACGACCCGAATACGACTCATTACGGACTGGTGCTGCTTGAGACGCGTGACTCGCAGATTTTCTTTAACGGTATCTTCCGGTTTTTCTCTCCGCAAAACCCGTGGGCGGATTGGACGATTGAAGACGCGAGAAATCGTATAGGGAACACGTTCCGATATCCGGTCGCTGAATTCGCAAATTACTCGTTCGTCGATCTGAGCCACGACGGCGCCAACTCGATTTGGAAGTACTGGATGAGCCAGGATCCGCAGACGAAATCTGTTTATCTCGTCTTTTTCTGGGGATATTGGCAACAAGGTTTTTGCGAATTGAAAATGCACGGCCGCTAAGGTCGTCCTCGTGACAGCGCCGCTCGTCTGTTTTTGTCCGGTCGAGCGGCCTTCTTTTATGCGCGATGAAGGCTGATGCCTTCGAGTTTCAGTAGTTTCTCTTTGATCTCGAGTCCTCCGGCAAAACCAGTGAGCTGGCCCGAAGCTCCGATGATCCGATGGCAGGGAACAATGATGGCGATCGGATTGCGGCCAACGGCCGCCCCCACAGCACGGGAAGCCTTCGGTTTTCCGATTCTTCGTGCGATCTCCGAATAGGAAAGAGTTTTTCCGAATGGAATACCGAGCAGGCTTTCCCAAACCTTGGTTTGGAATTCGGTTCCCTGAAGATCGAGTGGTAAGGAAAATTTCGTACGCTTTCCGTCGAAGTACTCGCGAAGCTGACGTTCAGCTTCGAGTAGGGTTTCATTCGCCTTGTTGGCGCTCGCGCAACGAACGCGAACGCGGCGAGGATCGTTGTCCCAAAGGACCGCTGCGAGACCTTTTTCGCTTGCGATAAGCTTTAATCGCCCGACCGGCGAGTTCATTGTCCTTTGAGCGTTCATTCGCGATTCCCTCTGCAAATGAATTTGCTACGATGGGTCTCAAACGGAGTCAAAAGCAGCTCCGATTAATAGAACAGATGACTCAGTGAGTCCTTGAGAGGTTTGGTGGGATTGCGAATTTTTAGATTTTGTGTAAAATAAATCTCGTACGTCGGGCACTTGGTCTCATTGTATAAGAAAGGCCCAGTCTTTTTTTCCGCTTTTCATGAGCGAACCGAGACCCAAAGCCCATTTGTTAAGACCTTACAAATCAAACAGTTAAGACATGGTAGAGTTGCGGCAGGTGTCTGCGGCTACGTTAACTCTTTTTTCGCGAGGTGGAAAGATTGGAAAACTCATTCAAAAGACCAGGACATGCGCTTGTCGTCGGCTGTCACGGCGGCGTTGGGCGCGCGTTTTTAACTCTTTTGAACAAGAGTGAAGTCGGACGGAGATTGAAGGCGAAATTCTCGAAATTCGTTTTGGTCGACAAAGCTGAGGCTCCCGAGGACTTGGTCTCTTTTGATGGGATTTACCTTCCGCCGATATCGGTGAACAATATCGACGTTTTCGTCAGATTACTGAAAGAACACGAAATCACTCATGTGATTGATCTCTCGTCGATCGACACGGTTGAGTGCGCGCATGCGTGCGACGAATGGGGCGCTGATTTTCTTTGCACGAGTATCGAAGAATGGCCGGGCAGCGCTCCGGTTCCGACGGATAAGGCGATCGGGCGGCTTTTGCCGCCGACGAAGCCGAATATTGTAAAGAAAAGCTATTTAGTCGGCAGCGGTGCCAATCCCGGTATCGTGAACGCTTTGGCCCTTGAGGCGATCGAGCGCTTCGCAGACAAAGTCGGTGTCGATCCGACGCCAGCGGCTTTGGAACTCAACTCGCTCATCATTACGGAAGAAGATACGACGGATGCCCCGGGCGTGAAGTTCTCCGCCGGTGATTTCCCCATCACGTGGAGTCCCACGCATTGTATCGAGGAACTCTACGAGCCGTACGCCTACTACGCGTTGAATACGAAGGCGATTCGCTTGAGCCATCGTCCGGTTGATCGCTTTTATCGTGTTCGTTGCGGCGATCGTTTCATTGAAGGGATGGTGGTCCCGCACGAAGAGACGAAGACGTTGGCGAGAAAAATTCCGGATGTCGAGGTGGCCTTCATTTATCGTGTACCACCGGCCACAATGAGCGCTCTCGAAACGTATTCGGATATGGAGGAGGTCCTGAACCTGAATTACCGGCGTCTTTGTCCGCCGTGGACATCGGGTCTCAAAGGTGAGGATTGCATCGGTGTCTTGCTCAATAGCCGCCGTTACGGCGAGTTCTGGATGGGATTTAAAACGGATGTTTCAAAAGGGCTCGCCTACGGAACGAACGCGACGGAGCTGCAGGTGGCAGCCGGAGTTATCGCGGGGCTTGAGCAGCTCGGTGAGGTCAAAGGAGTTCATTTCGTTGAGGACCTCGATCACAAGAGGTTCGTAAGGACCGTTTCGAAAATTCTCGGGCCGGTCCAAGTCTTTCATGACGAAAAGGCGCCGTCGATGAAGTTTGTCGATCGGATGGTTTCTTTCGGAACCGAGAAAGAAGAAAGAGTGCAGGTGAAAACCGGTTTGTCGGTTTAGGTCGCAAGCGGCTGCCGTCGTCATCACAGTGGCGTGATGACGACGGCGGTCTTTCGCAAATTCAGTTGTAGCATTCGATCTCGGACGGATACTCCTGGTTCTGAACGTCCGTGACGAAGTGGTTGATGGCCTCCTGGATGAGTTTCGCTCCGTCGAGATAACGGCGGACGAACTTCGGCTTGAAGCCGACCAGCAATCCGAGCATGTCTTGAAGAACCATCGCTTGGCCATCGCAGTCGATGCCTGCCCCGATCCCGATGACCGGGATTTCAACCGAGGCACACACGCGCGCTCCTAGGTGCTTGGGAACCGCCTCGAGCACGATGGCGAAAGCGCCTAGCTCTTCAAACTTTTTCGCTTGCTCGATGATTTGTCGGGCGTCTTCTTCGTCCCGGCCTTGGCATTTGAAACCGCCGATCAGGTAATGGCGGGTCGGCATGAGACCGACGTGGCCAACGACCGGAATCCCCGCCGAGACGATCGCGGAAATAACGGCTTCGTTACCAATCGCCCCTTCGATCTTGACCGCCTGGGCGCCCGATTGAATCAGAAGTTTCACGTTATCAATCGCCTCGTCGATGCCCTTGCTGAGAGAGAAGATGGGCATGGCGGCGATGATGAATTTATCGGGAGCGCCTCTCGCCACGGCTCGAACATGAAGAGCCAGGACTTCGATGTCGGCGAACGTTGTGTTCTGGTTACCGTGCATTACCATCGCAGCGCAATCGCCGACGAGAATGGCGCTCACATTCGTCTCATTGAGAATCTTGGCGCTCCAATAATCGTACGAAGTGACGACGGTGATTTTCTTTCCTTCCTTCTTTAACTGCTTAAAGGTCTTGATCAAGTCCACGGATTCCCGCCTTTCTGCCGCCGACACACATGCCGACGAGCAAGAAGAGCTTGTTCAAGAACCAGATTCAGGGAGAGAGCTTGTTTCATCTTATTCGGCCAAGGACGAAGTCCGATGCCTGTTTTTTTAATGGTAAGGGTGCGGGGAAGTGGGGCTGACTTGCCTAAGAAATAAGCGAAAGGTCCGTTTTTTTTAAAAGTCTTCAAAGTTTTACGGCATAAGTGTTGACGAAGTCGAAGATACCTTGTAGGTTTCCTGCACCAATTCGGCGCGGGGTGGAGCAGCCTGGTAGCTCGTCGGGCTCATAACCCGAAGGTCGTCGGTTCAAATCCGGCCCCCGCAACCAGTTTTCGGGGATGGATCTCCGCACTGGATCTCCGCACGGATCTCCGCACTGGATCTCCGCACTTAACAGGGGTTCATGTCGGTTCATGGTGGGTGATCCCGCGTTTCCCTTTCAGGCACAGGC
>CALBDW010000152.1 GCA_937927435.1 uncultured Bdellovibrionales bacterium | reverse complement strand
GCGTGCGTTTTTGGAGATCCCACGATGAACCATCACAAGATTGACCAGTGCCGGAGCATGCTTGATTGTCGTCCGTACTTGCAGCTAAGGCATTGTCTGGGCTTACATCGCTATGTCCACGATTGAGTGCACCCGAGCCAACCGCGCCGTTTTGCCAATTCTCCGCCACCTGCTCAATATTTCGCGCGATCGTCTGCCATTGGGCGTTGGTAATGAGCTTGTAGCCAGTTCCGAGACTCTCACACTGAGTACGTGCATTGTTTCGATTGATACTCACCCACGGAGTTCCCGCAGGCTTGTGATTTCGCAACTCCTCCGACATTCTTCATCTCGTATTTTGCGACACAGAAGTCGCCCGTACCGTATTCAGCGTTACCAGGAACCGGAATATAACCCTCAGGACACCGAAACTTTCCACCCACAGCCCGCCATTCTTCGCCATCGCAATAAAGCAAACTTCGTATGACAGGACTGTAACGAATCATCCCCTCCGTCGTCGCATCACACGCCGTCGCACTTGTTCCGATCTTAATTCCGTTCGCAACGGCAATTGTCTGCGTCTGGATCGCGCCAGTGACCCGCAAATCGCCAGCGGCTTTGATATCTCCTGCTACGTCGAGTTTCGCGGATGGATTCGCGGTCCCAATCCCGACATCGCCGCCATTCGGCTGCAAAATCACCGCCCCCTTCGACGGATGCGCTGTTGATTCCAAAATGAGTGTCCCGTCTGCGTCCGTGCTGCCCGCGACTTGACCAATGAGGTTCGC
Organism: uncultured Bdellovibrionales bacterium; assembly: GCA_937927435.1. GTDB lineage: Bacteria > Bdellovibrionota > Bdellovibrionia > Bdellovibrionales > JAMPXM01 > CALBDW01. The sequence continues at coordinate 7,951 of CALBDW010000152.1, read as the reverse complement.
CGTGATCGTGCCGGCCGCGAAATTACCGGAAGCATCTCGTTTTACGATCGTATTGGGTGTATTCGCACTCGTTGCAGATGCGCCTGAGTCATTATCGGGCTCACACACCCACTCGCCGTCATACCAACGCATTTTATTGCCAGGCGCACAGTCAGACGCCGGGAAACGAGGATCATTTCCCACCGCCACCGTGCTGGATGTCGTCCCTGTCGGAATTCGTGTAATATCAAAAGTCCCCGATCCAATCTTCGAAGCATCCAGGATCGGAATATCGGCAGCAACTAGAGCACGGAACGACGGAACCCCAGAAGAGCCGCCAGCTATGGGACCAGCCAAAACAAAGTTCGCATTCTGATTCGCGAAGTTCGCTTCACTGATGGTCAAAACGCCACTCACCCACTTCGAACCGTCGCTCTTAAGAACCTCGCCACTTGCTCCAGGAGCCACAACCTCCATCGCATGAATGGCCAATCGAGCCGCATTGGCATCAGCCGCGGTCGCAAGCTCTCTTCCGACAGTGGTCATGTCGCTGATTTGCGCCGTCGTGATCGAAATATCCTCGCACGTAAACGTATCTGTCAGAGACGACCACTTCACCGTTTGCCCCAGCGTGCACCCAGCAACGTTGAAAGCCGAGGTTCCCATCCCATTTTTGATATCAGCTATTGTGAGATTTACGGGCTGCCATTCATTGCTTCCGTTACCGACATATTTTAAAACTTGACCGTCAACGGGCGGCGTTCCGCTTAAAGCTTTCCCGCGGAGTTTCTGGACCGCAAAAGCCCCGTTTTCGTCCATCGAAACATCGCCACTTGGTATGACACCCGTAGCAACATTCGCGTTGTTACCAACGAAGATTTGGCCGGAAGGTAACGTCGAAGAGAGCTTTGAATTAAATGTCGACCAGTCGGCTGCGGATAAGTAACCATCTTGCATGCCCGAAGCCTTCGGAATCGAAAGCTCCGGAGTCGCTCCACCTGATGACACAAGCGGCGCTTGAGCCGTAACTTGCGTCACGGTACCGCTAGGAGCAGATTTCCAAATAAGATTTCCTAAACCATCGGATGCCAAGATTTCTCCCGCGTTTCCTTGGCGAGTGGGTAATACAAGCTTATAAGGACTCCCGAGATCGCCATGCGCGGGGGCTTCAATATCAATGTACTTGCTCTGGTCTCCGTCGTCAGGACTCACCCTGAGCAGATAAGTCGAAACAGAGTTACCGGAAACTGATCCAGACGTCGCAATAGCCGTGTTACCACCGATTGTGCCTGACGTGATCGCATCACCCGAAACACGCCCCGGAGTTGCAATCACATCGGGAAGATCACCTTCGTCAAGTTTGCTAACTCCCGAAACAACGCGACCTTTATCGTCTGTTGTCACTTTCACGTAGATGCCGGGCGTACCTTTGTCCTCTAGCGCGATCGTGCCCGAACTCGTGATCGTTCCGCCCGTTAGTCCGTCGCCAGCCGTGATCGATGTCACACCCCCGCCGCCACCCGCACCAAGGGGTTTTGATGTATTGTTGATGCCATCAAAATACATCAATTGGCCCGAAGTAACGTCATACCAGATCGAGCCTGCGGAGGTCGAAGCGGGCTGTCCGCTAAATCCAGGCAACACGATCCCGCTATCGATCGTTTGCTTCACATAATGGCTCGAAGTCCCTTGGGCGAGCGCTTTCAGTTCATTCGCTTCGGCAGGACTAAGAACCGGAGCCTCAGCGGGTTCTCCCCCTTGCTCTACTCTCAAAAGGTTTCTTGCCGCAAATCCACCGACCGTTTGCGATTCAATCGCTAGCGGAACAAACGTGATCGTCGTGTCGGGCGGCCTCGCTACCTAATGAATTTAACACCAGGAAACATTCCGTTACCGACCCAGAATGAGTCAAAGCTTAAAATCTAGGAGTGATGGCGATTATTTACATTTATGAGGACAAACAACTCGACAGACACAAATCGCTAACCACCTCAAGCTCAGGCAGTGCGCGATCTCGTACGCTCGTTCCGATTCATCCCCAACCTGTGGTTATTTCTTTTTGGAGAGAAGATCCGTCAGACCACCCGCATAATTGGCACTCTTCGGAAATCCAAGTGAACGGAGCGCCATCGTAACGGCGCCTGATGAAACTCCATCTTCACTGAGCACGATAATTCGATGTTCGGGCAAGAGACCCACTTCTTTAAGTCTCGAGGCCATTTCGCTTTTGACTCGCATATCGGGGTGAAAGAACTCCCGCCACGGAATATTCACGGCATCCATATTAGGAACGGTATGACGAGCTCCGAATCCCTCGCGCCCCAAGTAATCGTCCACCGGGCGCACATCGATAAACCGATAGAGCACCGGCGGCTCTCCTGTCTTAAAAGCACCCGGCCTATGAACAGCTTGGTTATTGATCGCGAAAAGAACCTCTTCGCGCGTCGCTCTTAAATCTTCGACGATCGACGGCTTCCAGAGCGGAGCACTCTTCGGAGGATTTTGTTCAGGAAGGCTCGTCAACCGCAGTTTCAAGGAATCAAGCTCGGTGAATTGAACATTCGAAACACCGAGAAAGGCGAGCATCCAGGCCACCCGCCCTTCTTCACCGCCGCCGTTCAGCCCCTTTCCGACAACGACCACATGCGAATCGGGATGGATCCCCATCCAAGAGAGTCTTCGCGCAAGAGAAAAGTAATCCCCATGCAGCTCACCAGGGCGCGCGGGGTCACTGAATAAGTACCATTGAACGTGAACCGAACCCGGAACATGCGCGACCGAATATTCAAATGCCGGACGCGCATCGAGAACGATCGTCTGAGGCGTGATTCGAATGGGAGCGGATTGCCCCACCCCCGCTTCGCCTTTTCGATCGATCGATTCCGTGACTTTCGTCGGACCTGTCGCACATGCGGCGAACAAGAGCGACAACAACAGGCTGGAAAAAAGTCTCATCATTTAAACTTCATCGTCGGGAAAAGAATGATATCCCGAATGCTCGGCCTGTCCGTGAGGATCGTCACGATCCGGTCGACACCCAAACCGACACCGCCTGTCGGCGGCATGCCGGTATCGATCGCGTGAACGAAGTCCTCGTCCATCGGATGAGCCTCTTCGTCAATAATCCGTTTCGCCTCTTGTTCCTTCAGACGCTCGTACTGCTCTTCCGGATCGTTGAGCTCGGTGTAGGCGTTACCGATCTCCATGCAAGCCGCGAACGGCTCGAAACGCTCGACCAATTCCGGATTCGAGCGGTGGCGCTTCGTGAGCGGCGAAACCTCGACGGGATGATCCATCACAAAGGTTGGTTGCCACAGATGCGGCTCGACTGCGAGTTCAAAGATCTCCATGATCATCTCGCCGCGGGTCGTGGGCTTCTCAAGATCCGAGCCGAGCTCCTTGCATTTTTGGAAGAGCATCTCGGAGGTCATCCCCTCGACTTCGAACCCCGCGTACTCGCGAATGCCGTCGTAGACAGTGAGACGCCGCCAGGGCGGCGTGAAGTCAATTTCTCGGCCCTGGAAAACGACACGGTTGGAACCCGTCACCGAAACCGCAAGGTGCGAGACCAGTTCCTCGAACTGCTTCATCTGATAGATGTAGTCCGTATAGGCCTCGTACCACTCGAGCATCGTGAACTCGGGGTTGTGAGTCCGGTCGATACCCTCGTTACGGAAATTCTTCCCAATCTCGTAGACCTTTTCAAAACCGCCGACGATCAAGCGCTTCAGATAAAGCTCCGGACTGATTTTCAAATAGAGCTTCATATCGAGCGCGCGATGGTGTGTTGAAAACGGGTGTGCTGCCGCTCCACCGTAAATCGGCTGCAAAACGGGCGTTTCCACCTCAAGGAACCCGCGGGCGTTCAGCCAATTACGAATTTCGGCAATGATCTTCGAACGCTTGCGGAACACTTCACGCGATTCCGTGTCCGTAATGAGATCGAGATGGCGGTGCCGGTACTTAATCTCGATGTCGGTGATACCGTGGTACTTTTCAGGCAAAGGCTCAAGCGTCTTGCAAAGGATCTTGAACTCCTTGCAATGAATTGAGAGCTCGCCCTTCTTCGTTTTAAAGACGAACCCTTCGACGCCGACGATGTCACCAATATCGATCAGGTCGAAAGCCTTCGCGTCTTCAGGCGAAAGCTCCTCGATCCGAAGATAGCACTGAATCGAACCGCTCTGATCCTGAATATTGAAGAACGCGGCCTTTCCCATCGGCCGCTTTGTCATCAAACGCCCGGCAATGCGGTAACGGACGTCCTCACGAACACCACCCGGCTGGAGAACCTGGTCGTATTGGCGGACAATATCACCCGCATGAGCGTTACGCTCGTACGCGTGCGGGAACGGGTTGATACCAGCTTTGCGCAGTTCGTGAAGTTTACGGCGTTTTTCCGCTCTCAGCGGATTCTCGCGCTCCTTCACCGGCGCATGACCGGCGCTTTCCATTTCTCCGTCCCGCATTTTTCGCCCCCATTTCTCAACCGTGCGAGGGAAGTCCATTCCCCCACATCCACTTTCTAAACTGGCTCACTTCCGTGGTGATGATGCTAAGTGACGGATATGACGTCGCTTTTGGAACGTTACCCGCTCATCCCCACGATTGTGAGCCAGTTTTATTACGAATCAAGCTTGGCCGCGAAAGATGTCCTGAACCTTGTGGAGGAGTTCAATCGCTTCCTTCTTCGGACGCTGGAAGGCGTTGCGGCCCATGATCGACCCGAACCCGCCACCAGCCGCGATTCCTCTGATTTCCTCAAGGAGTTCATCCGTCGATTTAGCTTCGCCACCCGAGAATATCACGATGCGTTTGCCGTTGAAAGCGGCTTCCACGACGTGTTTCACCCGGTCGGCCATCGTTTCAATACGGATACCTTGCGCTTCGTAAACCTTCCGCGCGGCCTCTTGTTCGATATGAGCCGACGGCGGCTTCACCTTGATAATGTGAGCACCAAGCTGAGCGGCGATGTGCGCGGCATAGGCAACGACGTCGATCGCCGTTTCACCGGCTTTCGAAATCTGTTCACCGCGCGGATACGACCAAATGACAACGACAAGACCTGCTTCTTTCGCCCGGCGAGCCGCTTGCGCGATCTCCTCATACATCTGCTTGCGCTCACCGCTTCCCGGATAAATCGTGAAACCAATGCCCACACAGCCCAAACGAAGAGCGTCGTCCACGCTCGAAGTCAGCGCGGAAATCGGAGCTTTCGGACCGAAAAGGGTGTCGGAGTTATTGATTTTGAGGATCAATGGAATTTCGCCCGCATAGTCCCGCGCGCAAGCCTCAAGGAAGCCCAACGGTGCCGCATAAGCGTTGCAACCCGACTCAATCGCGAGATTGAAGTGGTAAGCAGGGTCGTAGCCATCCGCGTTTTTCGCAAACGAACGCGCGGGACCGTGCTCAAAACCTTGGTCGACCGGCAAGATGACGAGCTTACCGGTCCCGGCCAGCCGGCCATGGTTCAGGAGTCTTGCCAAGTTCGTCAGGGTTCCGGGATTATCAGAACCGTACCAGCTCAAAATCTCTCTAACTCTCGGTGTCATCGTCGGCTCCTTCGTCTTCGTCAGGTCCTTATCAACGCTGAGAAGCTAGTAAGTTCGGCCAGCGAAATCAAGCGGTTCTAACCACATAGGCCCCTCTCGTGCGCAGGAGTGCCCGGTCAAATCGTGGCGTTCGTCTGCACCCAAGCCACGGTCGAATTGGGTCCCGGTGAGCTGACCGAAATTTAGGCAACCTGACGTTGTTCCCGCGCGATGAGAAAGCGATGCGTAAAAGGGAGCCGCTTCATTCACAATAATCGAAACTAGCACGACAAGACCAGCCTTTTGCAAAAACTAAACTTTTTTAATTGAGACCGTATTGGATGATATAGGCAGGAACGACCACTCGATTCGACATCTTTCTTGAGAATCTCCAGCTTCTCAGTAAACGACTCTTCAAGAAAGGAAGCCACCACGGTTTCCCACCCTCACCATGGGAAAACGCTGCGTTAAGCAGGTTCCGCAGCGGCAAAAGCTAAAAGATTCACGAGGTATTGACAGAGCTTCTCACCTCGTGTCAATTGCCTGCGGAATCGAGGAAAACTATGGCCGATATCACTGTTCGCTTCGAAACAACCCCCAATCCGCAAACCATGCGCTTTGTGACGAACCAAGTGCTCACGGAACAACCGGCGGAATTCAAATCGCCGCAAGAAACCTTCCGCTCACCGCTGGCTCGCAAGCTCTTCGGCTTCCCTTGGACCGCCGGCGTCTACATCGGCCGCGATTTCGTCGCCGTCACAAAGCAAGACTGGGTCGATTGGGAAACGCTCGCAGAACCGTTGGCGGGCCTCATTCAAGAACATCTCGAGCGCGGCGAACTCGTCATGAGCCAAGTCGAGCCCGCAGCGAGCACGGCTTCTCTGGATGATTCAGACGACGTCCGCGAAATCAAACGCATCCTGGACGAGGAAATCCGCCCAGCCGTGGCAATGGATGGTGGAGATATCATCTTCCATAAGTTTGAAGACGGAGTGGTTTACCTCTTCATGCAAGGCGCTTGCGCCGGCTGCCCGAGCTCCACGATGACGCTCAAAATGGGCATCGAAGCGCGTTTGAAGGAACTCGTCCCAAGCGTGCGTGAAGTCGTCTCGGTCTGATCAGGATGGACTCGACGGCCGGTTCACCTCCGGCCGCTCCTTACTTCACCCAGCGGACTTTCACTGTCGCAGCTTGAATACCAGAGTACTCCCGCTCAAAGCGAGACATCGCCTCGAGGGCGAAAGCTTTGGGGTCAAGGCCTAAATCGCCGAGAGCTGCCGTCTCCACTGGCGTATCTTCGTTTGTGATGTTGAGCCCGAAGTGAATGAGCGCCGATACTGGGCTGACCGTCGCAATACTGATGGAAAGCTTGCCTTCCCCCACGAAAAGATCATCGCCTTCCCGGCGCATGCGCGGCGCCAAGGAGGGAACGCGTTCACGCAAGATATCGAGACAGATCGAAGCGAAGAGGCGTTGGAGCGCTACCGCTCCCAATAGCTGCACGTGAAAGATCTCGAAAATGAAATGGAGCATGCGTCCGCCCCGAATGGGGCTTTTCGCCAAAAGATCTTCGCCGTCGACCATGTGCTCAAAGGGAATCGAACATGGACCGATCCAGCTGACGACCGAATCTCCCTGAAGTCCGTGTTCAAGATACGCGAAAAGCGAACGCAATTGGGTTCCGTCGTACGGGAACTCTTTCTCGATCAACTTGGTTTTCATCTTCTCAGGCCTCTTTCATGGCGCGCGCGAAGCGCTGGCAAGATTCACACTGACCGCAAGGCGAAGTTTCGGCGAAATAGCACGGCCACATCAATTCAAAAGGCGCTCCCAATTCGCGGCCTCGGCGAACGATCTCGGTTTTATTGAGATGAGCCGTGAAACAGACCACTTCGATTTTATTGGCCGTCGAATATGAGAAACTGCTCGTGAGCGCTTTTAAAAAAGCTTCGCTGTTATCGGGAAAAGTCGCCGCCTCCTCCCGATTGAAACCAGGAACGACCCAGTCGGCGCCTAAGCCCTCGGCAAAACCAGCGGCAATATTGAGCAGAATCCCGTTGCGGTTCGGAACCCACACCGCTTTAGCTGTCTTATGCGACACCTGCAGATCGTCGATCGAAACCTCTCTTTGAACGGGAACTTTCGCCTCGCGCTTTACGAGGGCCGTTTGCGTGAATTCCGAAAACCACGGAAGCGAAATCACCCGATGCGGGACTCCCGCATGCTCCGCGATGGCGGAAGCCCGCTCCACTTCGCGCGGAGCCGCCCGTTGACCGTAATCGAAGGTCAACGCGAGTACGACATCCGCGCGTTCGCGCGCTTCGTAGAGATTCACTGTCGAATCAAGGCCGCTTGAGAGAAGGACGACCGCACGTGAGCGAGAAGCATTCATAGCGACTTTCTATCTCAACGTTCCTTAATGGGTCACGCGAGTCGAACCC
>CALBDW010000151.1 GCA_937927435.1 uncultured Bdellovibrionales bacterium | reverse complement strand
CATTCTTCGCGCGATTTTTCGTCGGTTCCGCGCCAAAGGAATGCCTTCTTCATGAGTAATCCGATAACCAAGAAACGGAACTGGGTCCGCTCCGATATGCATACGTTTACGCATTGGAATCTTCAGATCGAGAATGTCGTGTGCCGCCTCCACTATCCGGGCACCTGCTCTGCAAACATTTTTCTTATCGCGACCGACCAAGACAAGATCGTCCATATATCTGATGTAAAAGCAATCCATAGGTAATTCGACTTCCGAAAGCCAGTAATAGGGAAATCCCAAGATTGCACAGGCCAAGTGGTCAAGATCAACTAAATAGAAATTCGCGAAGAGTTGGGAAGTCAGATTCCCGATCGGCAAGCCTCGGCCACTTTCCTTATAGAGAGCGTAAGAGCCGAGAAGGCTTACTATCAGTTCGCGAAGCGAGTCGTCCGGTAAGCATCGGGATAGCTTGCTCAGAAGAATATCGTGACGGATACTCGCGAAATACTGACTCACATCAAGCTTGAGCACGTACCGGTCGGACCCGATGGCTTTGAGTCTGCGAAAAAAGAGCTGAGCGGCGAACTTGTTTCCACGTCCGTGGCGACAAGCGAATACGTTATCGGATATGTGAATATCGACAAGCGGCTCGATCACACGATGGATGGCATGATGCACGACCCGGTCTAAGAAAGGAGCCGCCATAATTTTGCGGCGTTTAGGATCGCAAACGTAAAATTCCCGATATGGCCCCCACCGATAGCGGTTTTCTTTCAAAACATAACTTATACGAACCAACCGCTCACCGAGGTTAAAAACCGTCTTTCGAAAACCAAGCGAACGTCTTTTCCGGCGGCAGCACTCTCGATAGGCCTGCTCCAAATTTTCGAAACTTGCGACACGCTCAAGTAATGCAGACATATCAACTTGCCTGCTTTATGAGGCCCCCAAGCTCACGCCCGACTTCACGGCCTAGCTTCGAAAGCTCCTCAAAACCGCTCGACGGCAAAACTTGTAGATCCCGACTTAAATTTAAAAGTACACGCATATCATCCAAATGATCCGATGCCTCACGAAGAAGCTTCGCCCGCAACGAAGCTCCGCTCTTGTCGCGCACCGGGAAGAGGAGAGCTCTTCTTACGGCTTGAGTCATTTTCAAGGAGGTTTCCTCAAGCTGTCTTCCTAAAGTGGGACGTATGGCTCGTGGAATAGACTTAGTTCGGTGAAATAAAGTGACCGTTAATTGATAGGAATCGACGAAAACTTTAGGCTCCTTCATTCCTCCTCCTTGTCGCGATCGTAACGGCCTCGATGGGATTTTTTTCCATCTTCCGGATCAAAGCTCCAAAAGCAGGTAGCAAGTACTCTTCGATGGCCGCGACTTCACGCCTCCAACTTTCGGCCAAGTCTTGCGTTGAACGCAAAAGAGCCAATATACCGCCCAACCGTGCACGAGCTCGGCCATAATGAATGCGCTTAATTTCAAACCCGTATGCGTAAAAACCGGCGCCAATTTCCTCTAGAACCCTCTCACTTAAGTTTAAGGCCCGGATTTCTTTGCGCGTTCTCGCGTTTTTTACGAATCGTCCCGTCGTCAAAACTTTTCGGCTCATCTCGAAAACACGTAAGTGATGGATATTTTGAATCCGTCTTCGCCCCTGACCCGTCGGCCGGATTTCATGATCTTTCGCGATATTTGTTTCTGATTCAGGCTTCTGAGGAGGCGCCTCCAAAGGAGACGAAGCCTGTTCTTCTTTGAGGGGATATTCGTATCTCTTGGCGAATGAAACAAAGCTCGCATAGTCGATGTACCAGTCTCTTCCAACTTTAATTGCTT
>CALBDW010000150.1 GCA_937927435.1 uncultured Bdellovibrionales bacterium | reverse complement strand
GAAAAAAAAGCCAGAGCTTGCCGTGCCGGCACGTTCTGGCTTTCTTTTTGTATCGAATGAATCAGAAACGCTTCCGGATTGCTCAAGTGCATGCAAGGGGATTCCGCGCCCGCAGATTGCGAAGCCTTCTGGCTCAATTGCGTCAAAAATCTACCGAAATTAATCCAATTCCCGTCGCTAGCGGGTGAATATAAACACATATTGTCTATAGATATGGTCGGGAGGGTACCCAAAACTTCTCAGCTGTTTTATTTATATGACTTTTGAAGGGATAAACCAAATGATCGAACGACTCCTGAAAATCACCCAAGAGGATCCGGATGCCGGCGCTTTGATTCGTACTTGGCGCCAGGAGCGTGCGTTTCGGGTAGGGCGCGCGTTGGTTGTTGTCGCATTCGTGTTAGGTGCGATCGCGATGATCGTGGAATTGCATCTCTCCGACCGTCTGATTGTGTACGGGGATATTATTTTCCTGACGGGGTGCTTTCTCTCTATCGCGCTCACAAGGTCCAAAGATCCATCGCGCTATTTTCTTTGGTGGCCCGCCTATATCGGATTTTGGATTTCGTCTTTGCTGCAGTTATTCGTGTCAGGGGGGTTAAGAAGTCCGTTTCTCGGGCTTTTCATGACACTTTATTTTCTTGCGGCTCTCATCGTTCAAACTGAGATCAAACCGGCTTACATAGGAGGATTTGTCTTTCTCAATCTCACGGGGTGGACGGTTCTTGAATACTTCCAGTTGATACCCAAGCCGGAACCCATGTCGTTTATCTTCATGGTCTCGCTTCTCGCCATCCTTGGCTTGAGCACGATCGCCTGCGCACTCGTCTTCTTTAAGACCGAAAAGGAACTCGCTCGGCAGGTCGTGCAAAGCTCCAAGATTCTTCAGGAAACGAAGGCTCGTCTCGGTCGGGAAGAGGCGGCCAACTTGGCTAAAAGGGAGTTTCTCGCGGACGCCGGCCATGAGTTGCGTGAGGCCCTGGGGGCGATTTTAGGGTTCGCGGATTTGGCGGGCGCAAAGGCTTCAAAGCCGAACGATCGGGATGAATATGTCGAGATTATTCGCCGGAACGCCAAACAGATGGCGAGACTGGTCGACGACTTGCTCGATATTTCGAAAATAGAATCCGGTAAGATCGAGATTCAAAATGCGGCCTTCCGACCGTATGACCTCTTTCACGATGTGATCAAGCTTTGGGATTTGACCGCCAAGAAAAAAGGTGTCGAGGTTCAGTATGAAGAAATCACGCCGATACCGGAATGGTTGAAATCGGACCCTCTTAGGATTCAGCAAATTGTGTCAAGCCTTTTGCATAATGCGCTCAAGCTTGTCGAGCTCGGCACGCTTCAGGTTCTCGCTGAATATGAACGAGACCCACGCCAGGCGAAGAACGGAAAACTTCGAGTCAGCATCGTTGATACGGGACACGATCTGGGGCCGGGCCGAGAACCGATGGTCAAACCGCTGATGGGATGGGCGCGTGAAGGGCTTGGACGGCAGGACGAAAGCCTGGGAAGAGGCCTGCACTTGGCGCGGAAGCTTGCGGCGCTCTTAGGAGGGGAACTTGTTCTTTTGTCCGGGGGCAAGGGCGCCGGTTGCGTGTTTTCCTTTGTATGTCCTGTGTCTGAGGCGACGGCGATTGAAAAAGAATTGGCTTCGTCGGGCGGCGCGGGCAGCTGGCGGGATTTAGAGAGACTGGACGGCTTGCGCGCTCTTATCGCCGACGATTCGGCCGATCAACGCAAGTTGATTCGCACGTATCTTGAAGCCGCGGGCGCCTCGGTGAGCTCCGCTCAGGACGGGCTGGAGGCGATCCAGATGGCGCTTTCGCAAGGTTTCGACATCGTCATCGCGGACGCGCAATTGTCTTTGTTCGACGGTCTGAGTGTCGCGAAAGTGTTGAGGCAGAAAGGCTTCCGGCGGCCCGTTGTCGCGTTGGCGGCGGATGGAACGGATGATGTCGTGAAGCAATTCCTTGCCCTTGGGTACGACTCTTGTATTTCAAAACCCATCAACCGGACCGCGCTTGTTTCAACCGTGAGCAGTCTGGTGAAACGCGATCTGACCGGAAGTCCTTATGGAGGATGGTTTGGTACGGCCTAGGAGTTTTAACCGTCAGATGTTTATTTCCATTCAACCCTCCGAATTCGCGGGCAAGACTATTTCTTGCGTGACATGGCTCCATGATTCGCTAAACTTTTTTATTAAAAAGTGTTTTCGCGAATGACAGACGCTTTCTTTTGCGAAAGCGTCGGCCGGCGTATTTCCACGGAAGACTTCACAGGAGAGCTCATGAAAGCAGCAAAGTTACTCATCGTTACGGGCGCAACCGCGGCTATAGCGGCTCTGGTCGGATGCGAGCGTAGCGTGAACCTCAAGACGGATGAGGAGCGCGCAAGCTATGCCGTCGGTATTCAAATCGGACGTAGTTTGAAAGCGCAAAACGCGGACATCGTGGTTCCCGCATTGGTGGCCGGACTCAGCGATGGGCTTGGGGGCAAAGATGCGAAGTTGAATGATCAAGAGCTCCAAGCGGCCATGCAGAAGATGCAGGAAATGATCGTCAAGAAGGCTCAGGAGCAGGCCGAGGCGAACTTGAAGGCCGGTCAGGAGTGGTTGGAGAAAAACAAACAACGGCCCGGTGTTGTGACGACTGAAAGCGGACTCCAGATCGAAGTGATCAAAGAAGGAACGGGGCCCACGCCGACCGATAACGATATCGTGAGGGTGCACTACACTGGAACACTCATCAACGGGGAGAAGTTCGATAGCTCCCGCGACCGGAACGAGCCCGCTGAGTTCGGGGTCCGTCAGGTGATCCCGGGCTGGACGGAAGCTCTCAAGATGATGAAGGCCGGTTCGCAAGTGAAGTTGGCGATTCCTCCGCACTTGGCTTATGGGCCGCAACAACGCCCCGGAATCCCTGCTAACTCCACTTTGCTTTTCGATGTTGAGCTTCTGGAAGTGAAACCGATGCCGACTCCGGCTTCCGAAAACAAAGCGTCGGACGAGAAAGCCCAGAAAAAGTAAGCCAAATTGAAGGCGGCCGGTGCTCATTCGGCCGCCTTTTCCGACTCATCTCCTCTGTCGAACTTTTTGACACTCGAAAAACCTAAATTGTCCCTTTTGCCGCTCACCCCCTGGTCCCGGACCTTAAAAGCCGTTTATTTCGATCTGGCGCGGCCGTTTGCTTGCAATGCGAGAGGGTACGGGGAGGAGGGAAAGGCCATGTTCAAACGAAGCACCGACTCTGGTCTTGGGAGAATCCGGTATCTTTTGCTGGTGGCTTTGATGGGTGTTCAAACCGCTTGTTCGACGCCTCCAGCAATCGAGAGGGAACATGTAGACGAGACCTGGGACGCTTATCTCTCCTGCATCCAATACTACTACTACGTGAATCAGAGGCTTTGCGACGATGTCAGCACCAGCAACGCGTATAGCTTCAACCAATACTCTTTCCTGAATTCGGGTTATCAACAGCTTGGCTACGGCGGCGCGCGTTTTCGTGGGGCGGTGAAGGCGCTGACGCCCTACCTCGAACAAGCTTATAAAGAGTATGTCGAGGCCCTTCCGGAGACAGAAAAAGCGGCGTTGGCGGCACAATGGCGTGCTCTGGTTCCGCAAGAGCAGTAAATTAATCGTTGATGTCTGAGTTCCGGAACCGCCGAATTCGTATTGTAGAGTTCAACGTCGAAAACCTTTTCGTTCGCTTGGACCTGTATTCGGGGCAGGATCTTTCTTCAGTCACTGAGAAAGAGTGGCGAAAATTTTCGACGTCGATTTACCCGAACAAGCCTCTTGAAAAACTCCGTAAAATCGCAAGCGCTGTTCGCGATATGGATCCCGACATTCTCATGCTTTGCGAGGTCGGAGGAAGAGAAAGCCTCGAAAATTTCAATCGTCTTTTTCTCGACAATGCCTACGAGACGCATCTGATCGAAGGGAATTCCGATCGCGGAATCGATATCGGCTATATGGTGAAAAGGGAATTGCCCTTCACCTATGAGTTGATTTCGTACAAAGATCGTCCCATCGACTTTCTTTACCCGCACGAGAAACTTTCAAAAGAGACCGGATACGGGAACTTGCGTTCAGCGCAAGTCTCGAGTCATCGCTTTTCGCGGGACGTGCTGGAACTGCGAGTTTATGAGAGCCCGGGCGAGCTCCCGGTTCTGATCCTCCTGCTGACCCATTTAAAATCGCAGCTCGACCGCGAGCGCATCGATCCCGGGGGGCGGGACCGGCGGCGGGCGGAGCTGGAAAAACTTGTGGAGATCTATCGGGAAATCAGGGGCAACTTCGACCATCGCGTTCCCGTGATGGTCGGCGGCGATTTTAACGGCGTGGCGGCCCGGATCGATATGGATCCCGAGTTTTCGGCGCTTTATGAGAAAACGGATCTATTGGACTGCCTCGAAATCGCCGGTGTTCCCGTCGATGAACGGTTCACTTTCCAGCAACTGCATCGCACGAGACCGGGCGTGAACCGCCAGTTGGATTATATTTTCGTTCCGACGGAACTCGCGTCGCGCGTGAATAAGGAGGAAACTTGGGTTTATCGCTTCAAGGACGAAGCCGGACAAACCCAGCTCATTCCTCGAAATCTCAACGAGAAATTGGCCCTGCCATCCGACCATTATCCCGTCGTCCTTACATTGGACCCGGTAGCGGACGCATCTCAAGAGAATCACTGACGCGCCGGTAGCCGAGGCGCTCGTAAATTTTCAAAGCCGGCGTGTTTTCAGCGTTCACGATGATGAAACAGCTTTTGTGGGCCCCCGAAGACAAGAGTTTCCGGCTGATGGCCGCCACCAGGCTTGCCGCATAACCGCGCGAACGCGCTTCCGGACGAGTATAGACCATATTGACTCTGACGCCGTTCGGAGTGACCCCGCCGAAGCCGGCCATTGCCACGGGCGCCGGATCTTCCCAAACAAAGAGCTGGCGATTTTCGACGTAACGCCTGACGACTTCCTCCGTTTCGTCCGGAGGCTCGTCCAGTTCGCACTCAGCGACGAAACGCAAAGACCACTCCTTTAGGAGGTTAATGTCCTTTTCTTTCGCGACTCGCCACATGCCGGACGCGGGCGTAATCGGCGCAAGTTGGCTTAGTTTCAGAGTCAAATAGGAATTTGAAATAGTAAACGGCCTTGCGCCCCCCTCCGCAAGGCCTTCGGCGAACGCCTGAAGCGGGCGAGTCGGCCCCATGAGACATGTTAGTTGGACTCCGCGAGTGGCGAATTCTTTGCCCATGAAATGGGCGGCTTTCGGCGTTGAACTCGAAAGTAAAAAGCGTCGCCGTGAAACATTCAAGGCGGCCGCTTCCACGGTTTTATTATGCTCGACGACGAAGAACGAAAGTCGCGGACTGCGTCCGGCGGAAGCCTTGGCTAAAGCATGTGAGCTGCTAAGAAGCAATTGATTATCGGCCTCAGCATTCGTGAGCAGAGAACGGGTGCGCGAGAAAAAGCTGTTGGCGTCGCCGAGTTCAAGAAGTTGCATAGGCGTAGGCTAACACCGACGCAAGGAGCGCGCCAGCCTGAAGGAGCGTCACGCGCGTACGGCGAAAGTGGAGTCCCGCTTGCTTGAAAAGCCTTGGCGAATTTCGAGGTTGAACCCTGCGTCCTTAAGGGCACGTTTTAAGTTCCCGGTGCACGCGTAGGTCGATAACACGCATGGTGAGTCAGCCGCTTTGGAGAGGAAATCCTTAAGGAACAATTCGCCCCAGACCTCAGGCGTTGATTTCGAACTGAACGCATCAAAGCAGATGCATCCGAATTTCGTGTCGAATTCCGTTTCCGGAGTGAGCGCTTCCCGAAGGCGCCAACGGCCTTCGGAATGGAGCTGATGGAGGAACGATTTGATTTCGTGAGCGTCGACGCGAGTCTCGTGAGCAGTTCGGCGCAGAATCTGATCGTAGGCGTCGGCGAAGTTCGTGGGGCAACCCGAGGTCTCTGTGAGCCAGGCGATAACGTGATTCCGAAGTTCGGGCAGAATTTCGAAACTCTCGATGTAAACGTCTTGAAGGCTTCTTCCGCGCTTGAGGAATAAGCCGGCGGCGAGGATTTCCACATACGCCAGTCCGAGACCCATCGAAAGAATGCGGGGGGCGAAATCCTTTTCAATAGCTTTTTCAATGGCAGCGCCGTAGATGTAGAGGGTCTCCGAGAAGGCGCCTTTCAGGCTGTGCATGGCCTCGGAAAGCTGAGCGTCGCCCAGCCGGATCCGGAGGGTGGGGCTTCCATCCAGTGTCGTTTCGAAAGTAAAGATGTCCAAGATTCACCCCGTCACGGTCTCTTCTTTTGACAACAAAGGGGCATATGCTGCACTGTGTGCGGCGTGAACGTCAATGCCAACTGGGACGGGAAACCCTATTTCCCGATCAGCCAAGTCTATAAAGAGCGATTCGGATCGAAGGTTGTCAAAATCCCGGTCGCACTGGCCGATAACTGCCCGAACCGAGCCGGTCTTAAAGGTATGCAAACCTGCATTTTTTGCGACGATCACGGATCGTTCGCGTATCCGGAAAGCCAAGGAGCCGCGGTTCGCGACCAGATTATTCGTCATCGCGAGAAAGTGGCGGCGCGCTTCAACGCCCATAAGTTCCTCGTCTATTTTCAGGCTTATACGACGACGTTCACGCAACTGGCGCGGTTGAAGGAGGGAATCGAGGCGGCGCTCGATTTTCCGGATGTGGCGGGTATCGTCGTGGGAACGAGGCCTGACACGCTCTCCGAAGCGGTGTTGCGTACCTGGCGTGAAACAAGTGAACGCGCTTATGTGAGCGTCGAACTCGGGGTGCAAAGCTTCGATGACGAGCAACTGATTTGGATGCGCCGTGGGCACACCGCCGCCGCCGCGATTAAAGGAATTGAACGGGTGGCCGCGGCTGGCATCGACGTCGGCATCCACCTGATTTTCGGATGGCCCACAGAAAACGAAAAACAGATCGTCGAAACGGCGATGCTTTGCAACCAACTGCCGATCTCGAACGTAAAGCTTCATAATCTTCATGTCTTGAAAAACACCCCGCTAGAAGAGATGTACCGTAGAGGCGCCTTCAAGCCGATTGAACTTGACGAATACGCGAACCGGGTGGCGCTTTTTCTCGAACATCTCTCTCCCCGGATTGCCGTTCATCGATTGGCCGCATTGTCCTCCAGATGGGACGAATTGGTTGCGCCCGCGTGGACCCGTCATAAGATGAAGAGCTTCCAAGCGATCATTGACGTGATGAACGCCCGGGGCAGTTATCAAGGGCGTCTTTGCAAGGAATAAACTGGCTCACTTTCGTGGTGATGAGCTAAGCGACGGAATTAACAAGGCTTT
>CALBDW010000149.1 GCA_937927435.1 uncultured Bdellovibrionales bacterium | reverse complement strand
TTGATCGCCTTCTTCTATAACCGGGCACTGGAAATGCAAGACGCGGAAATTGACGAGGTTCATGAGGAGGATTTCCGCTACCCGGGGCCGAAGCCGCAGTTCCGCGAGGCGGCGCTGATCATGCTCGCCGACTCTATCGAGGCGGCTTCACGCTCGCTTGATGAACCGACGCCCGTGCGTTTGCAAAACATCGTGAAGAACATCATCCAACGCAAGTTCATGGACGGACAGCTTGATGAGTGTAACTTGACCTTGAAGGATCTGACGACCATCGAAGCTTCGTTCATTCGGACGCTTCTCGGGATTTACCATCAACGGATCGATTATCCGAAGCGCGCCGGTGGGGGAGCCGCGGATTCGCCGGCGCCTTCTTCGAAGCGGGCTTCGGTCACCTCTATCGATTCCGCAGCCGGCGCGAAGAAGTGAGTTTTTCACTGAATCTCGAAGGTTCTGCCGTCTTTGAAGGTTCCGATGTAGAACTTCTTGATCCCTTCGTGCGAAGTCTCTGAAAAATCGACGGTGATGCCGCCGAAATCAAAATTGCGCAGGCTCTGGAGGGCTTCGATCAGAAGTTTGCGGGTCGGGTTCTTACCGGCCAGCTGCAAGGCGTGAGTAAAAACCTTCGCGTTGAAATAACCTTCAAAAGTTTGCGTATCCGGTTCGGCGGGGGTGTTCTTGATGGCCTCCAAAAACTCCTGGATCACCGGCATCTTCATATTTCGGGGTTCGATGACAGGAAAGCTTGACGCAAAATAGATCTTGGGCGCGAACCTTTCCACCTTCTGGTAGAAATCTTTCGAACCATAAATGACCGGGCCCAAGTAGATGGGGTGGAATTTCTTTTTGGCCGCGTTTTCGATTAGGCGTGCAGTCGCGTTGTTTTGAATGCCAAGGATGACTGCTTCAGCCTTGGACTGGATTAAATCATCCACGATGGAGACAAGGCTGGAGGCTTTCCGGGCGAAGCGCTCGTCGAGAACAGGTTTGATGCCGAGGCTTCTCATCGCTTTCAAAGCGCCTTCCCGGATATCGAGTCCGTAGCCGTCGTCTTGGGCTAAAATGGCGAATTTCTTTATGCCGAGCTTTTGGATCGCGTAATTGACGAGTCCGTTCATCGCTTTGCCGGAGCTCATCCTCACGTAGAAGATATCTCTTTGGGATGGCGATGTCCGAATGATTTCGTTTGAACCAATCGGTGCGATGAACGGGATATTGTACTTCTCAATTAAAGGAAGCACTTCCAGCGCCGATTCGGAGCCGTAGTTTTGGAAAATGGCGAAAACTTTGTCTTGTTCAATCAGCCGCTTTACGTTCTCGTAGGCGACTTTGGGCTCGTAGCCGTCGTCGTAATAGATAACTTTTATCTTTCGGCCGTGGACGCCGCCTTTTGAGTTGACGGTATCGAAATAGACGTCGGCCCCTTTGCGGTACTTCACGGCGCTGACGGCGGCGATCCCTGTCAGATCACTCGAGTAACCGATTAAAACGCGAGTTTTCGAAACTCCCGGATCGGCGTCTGCGCGTTGAGGAAAGACAAAGAGACCGACCAGCGCGCAAAGCACCGCATACGCAAAACAAATTGAATAAGGTTTATCTAATTGATCGCTCTGTCCCAACATCGAACTTGTAAGCTAACCAATCGCGCGCCTATGTGCAATGAAGAGAAGCGGGTGTGCGATGAGTCAGGAGTGGTGTCAAAATGCATATTGCGGTATTTATGAGTACTATCACAGCGTAAGCAGGTAAGTCGTGATAACACTCGAAATCGTCAATCAATCCGGTCGGCCCGTGCCGCGAAAGTTTCTGGAGACCTGGGTGCGGGAACTCTCGCGCGAGCTGGGACGGGAAAAGGTTCGGGGGGCTTTTAAGAACAAGAAGTTGACCCTTGCGTTCGTGAATCCGAAAGACGGCCGGCGTCTCAACCGGGAATTTAGAAACCGTGACTATGCTACAGACGTCTTAAGTTTTGATCCCATGGAATCGGGTAGCCTTGGAGAACTTGTGATCTGTCCGGAGGTGATTTCGCGTCAGGCGAAAGAGCACGGCCTGCTTGTCCGGGAAGAACTCGGGTACATTGTTCTTCATGGGGTTCTCCACCTGCTCGGTTACGATCACGAAAAGTCGAAAGCCGAAGCGAAACGGATGTTCGACCTCCAAGACCGCGTCTTCGAGCGCCTTCTTAAGAAATTCTCTGCCTCGATTTGACTCAGTGGTTTTTGCTTATTTTGTGTGCAAAATGGATGGGATGCGTCTTGTCGAGATGCGCCAAAACTGCTAACTTTCAGCAACACCTGTGATTTTAAACTTTCAGCTTTCGAGTGAGGGTCAAAATGGGATTGACGACCGAACTATCGGAAATCAAAGGCCGGCTCAACCGGTTGAGCCAACAGTCCGAAGATCTCCGGAGGTATCTTTGACATCCCCGTCAAAGAAAAACGCCTCGAAGAAGTGATCATGCAGTCCGAAAACCCGGACATCTGGAACAAGCCGTCGGAGCTGCAAAAGCTCAATAAAGAGCGGGCCATCCTCGAAAAATCGATCGACTCCTGGAAAGAACTCTCGCGACGGGTTGAAGACGCGCACGTTCTTCTCGAGATGGCTGTCGAGGCTTCCGACGAATCAACGTTCGAAGAAGTGAAGTCGGAAGTAACCGCGCTTGAAGCTCTGGTTCACGAACTCGAGATCAAGAAGATGCTTTCGGGCGAACTTGATGCGAACGGCACGTATCTCTCGATCAATGCCGGCGCCGGCGGTACAGAGGCTCAGGACTGGGCTGAAATGCTTTACCGCATGTATCTTCGCTACGCCGACCGGCACGGCTATAAAGTCGAAACTTTGGAATACAACGAGGGAGAAGGCGCGGGGCTTAAGTCCGCGACCCTTCTCATTCAAGGCCCCTATGCGTACGGTTATCTCAAAGCGGAAAGCGGGGTTCACCGCTTGGTGAGGATTTCGCCGTTCGATGCGAACGCCCGGCGCCATACGAGTTTCGCGAGCGTTTTTGTATGGGCAGAGGTCGACGATGATATTCATATCGAGATCAATCCGGCGGATATCGAGGTCGAGACGTTCCGGGCGTCCGGAGCTGGCGGTCAGCACGTCAACCGGACGGACTCCGCCGTGCGGATGCGTCACTTGCCGACGGGAATCGTCGTTCAATGTCAAAGTGAGCGTTCGCAACACGCCAACCGCGATAAGGCGATGAAGATGCTGAAGGCGGCGCTGTACGAGCGCGAACTCGAAAAGCGCAACGCCGAAAAAGAAGCGCTCAACGCGACCAAGAAGGCCAATGAGTGGGGATCGCAAATCCGTTCGTACGTGATGCATCCCTACCAGTTGGTCAAAGACCATCGGACACAGTACGAAACAAGCCAGGTTCAGGCCGTGATGGACGGCGAACTGGATGAGTTTATCTACGCCTACTTGCGTGGCGGCGAGAAGCCGAAGAACGGATCCGCCGCCTCCACGGGGGACGATATTTGAGGCTTCCGCAACTCGGTTTCCATCTCTGGCTCGCGACCCGCTTCGTAACGGCGGGTCGCTCGCTCTTAACTCTGCCGTCGATTCTTTCTCTGGCCGGAATGACGGTGAGCGTGGCCTGTCTCACGGTCGCGATGGCTGTGGTGAGCGGCTATGAGACGACGCTTGAACGGGCCATTATCGATGTTGTCGGTCACGTGCAAATTATCCGGCGGGCGCCGACGTCCCAAAACGTCGACCGGGTTCTTGACGATCTCAGAAAACTGGTCCCCGAGATGGAAGCTTACACGCCGTTCATCAATGTCGAGGGGATCATTGTCGGATCGGGCAAGCTTTCGGGTGTGCTGATCCAGGGAATCGACCCGCAGAACGTCGAAAAAGTTCTCGGCATCCATAAGCGGGTGATCCAAGGGAAGTTTGACCTCGGCTCGAGAGATGGGATGCCGACGGCTCTCGTTGGTAAAGCGCTCGTCAGGAAATTCAACTTAAAAGTGGGGGAGCCGTTTAAGGTGGTGATCCCTCTGCCGAGCCGATCGGATTCAACGAATTTTTCCACTAAAGTTCAGAACTACGTGCTCGCGGGTGTCCTCGATCTCGGAAAAGCCGAATACGACGAGCGGGCGATCATGGTCGATCTTCGGGCCGCGCAGGAATTCGCCGGAGTCGGCGAGAATTTCAGCGGGATTCGCATTAAGTTGAACGACGCCGAAATCGCGCCTGAGGTCGCGACCCGCATCACGCGCGAACTCGGACCCAATTATTGGACCATGGATTGGACCGAGGTGAATAAGAACCTTTTTGAAGCCATTAAGATCGAACGCGTGGCGATCTTCTTCGTCATTCTCGTTCTCGTCATCGCCGCTTGCTTTAATATTTCGTCCGGGCTCTTCGTCAGTGTTCTGCAGAGATACGGCGATATCAGTATATTGCGCGCGATGGGGTTCAGCCGTCCGGATATATCCAAAGTCTTCGTTTTCCAGGGGTTGTTCTTCGGCGTTGCGGGGACGGTGACGGGACTCCTCCTTGGAATTTTGCTCGGTGTCGCTTTCGTCGTCGCGCAGAAGTACATGGTTCTGATGCCGGTCGAAGCTTATCGTTTGGATCATGTCGGAATTGATATCCGTTGGGCGGATTGTTTCGCCGTGGTGGCGGCCGCGACCTTGATCTGTCTTCTTTCCACACTGATTCCGGCGCGCCGGGGTGCAAGACTCGATCCGGTAGAGGGGCTTCGTTATGAATAATTTGATTTCCGTTCATTGCGTGACCAAATCGTATCCGCGCGGAGCGGCTCGTCTCGAAGTATTAAAGGGCATCGATCTTGAAATTCGCGCGGGTGAAGCCGTGTGCATCGTGGGTTCTTCAGGTGCGGGCAAAAGCACCCTCCTGCATATCTTGGGGGCTCTGGATCGGCCGACGTTGGGTAAAGTGATTTTTAAGGGTGTTGATCTCACCCGCGTGAACGACGAGAAATTGGCCCAATACCGGAACCAATCAATGGGCTTTGTTTTCCAGTTTCATCACCTCATGAGCGAGTTTACGGCGCTGGAAAACGTGATGATGCCGTGCCGGATCGGTGGCTTAAGCGTGAATGAATCGCGGGAAATCGCCGAGTCCTTGCTTGTTCAGATGGGTCTTAAAGACCGCATGAAGCATTATCCGTCCGAGATGAGTGGGGGTGAGCAGCAACGCGTGGCGATCGCGCGGGCGCTCGCACGGAACCCGGAAGTGCTTTTCGCGGATGAGCCGACCGGCAACCTCGACACCGTGAACGCCGCGCGCATTCAGGAACTGTTCTTCGAGCTCAAAGAAAGACTTAAGCTCACTTTGGTCGTGGTAACCCACGACAATGTCTTCGCGGAACGCTTTCCCAGAGTCCTCCGCATGAAGGACGGACTCTGGGAAAATCCGGAAGCCGCAAAAAGACCGGTTTGAGAATTATCTGGCCTCACAGAGGAGTTTCATATCGCGGGCGTGGCGATCCACGATTTGCCCGCACGCGGGGGAGAGTTCGCTTTCCGCGTTCAATTCGAAGTGCAGCAGGCGATAGAAGTCCGGCGAATGGGGATCGCGGATCGTGCGGTTGATAACGGCCGGGTATTTTAATGTCAGTCCTGCGGTCGTACCCCAGCGGGTTGAATCGTGGCCCATCAGCATGCAAGCGAGGTTGCCCGCTTTCGCGCCTCCCTCGAGACGTGCCCGGCGAACGACGCGCGCGGCGAACCAGTCGGCGAAGTCTTCTTCGCTCTTATCGATTTCCTGATCGGTTCCGTGCCGGCGCTTGAGACACGTTTTAAGCGCTTCATACGGAGACTCATTCGCAAGGGCGGCCGAAACGACATGGCCGAACTCGTGAGCGATCACAGAAAATCCGAGATCCAAGAAGCGGATGGTTTGCCAGCTGAGGTTCACGTGGCCGAACGCGGTGATGACGTGGTCGTCGAGGGAGCTGGGATCGTATCCCCGGCAAACATCGTTCAGCGCTTTTTCGATCTCTTTGAAGTGGCCGTTGATGATGGACGCGTAAATCAAGAGGAGAAGATCGTTCACGCGGTGTTTTTCAAGCGCTGCGTATTCTTGTTCTTCTTCCTGCAGAGCTGCCTTGGCTTTCCGGAGATGGCTTTTCAAGAGGTGTTCGCGCGAAAGCGGGTACTTGAAGTTCAGGCCCAGGATTGTGTCGACCACTTTTTTGCGCGTTTCCGCGTCGAGATTCATTTCATCATGGACAACCTTGAGCGTGTAATCGCGGATGGCCGATATGGCCTCATTGGCTTTCTTGAGTTCCGCCTCGCTGGGCGCGGCGCGGTCGGCGTTAACCAAGGCCGCGCGGCATTTTTCGAGGGCCGCTAGGCGCCATTTTGGAAGTTCGGCGGAATTCAGTTCGTCTTCGGCTTTCTTCAAGAACGCGAGATCCATCCGGCTCTCGAGAAGTTTTTTGAGGGAGACCGGACGGCGCGTGAAAGTTTCGGGCTCTTGAATCGCGATTCTGTGAATGAAGTTATAGGTGAGCGCGGTTGCCAGGTTATCAACCATGTCGGGCTCGAGGTCCTCACCTTTCTCCAAAAGATCGAGCGATGAAAGATCCGCGAAGGGAAGCCCCGGGAACACCTCTTTCAACTCGTTGACCGACCGACGAATCGACTTGACCAGCTCGAGGCGGGATTTGTCCGCGGGCTGGTCGGGGTAAAGCAGTTGGAGAACGATCGGGATCGGCATCGACTTGATGTAGTTGGCGAGAACAAGCTCTTTGGAGGTCATCAACGCGACGAAGAGTTGTTTGAAGTGGATATGGTCGTCGGCATTGACTGCTTTGAGCTCCTTTTTGAGGACTTCGTCGTTCCAGACCGGGACCTTCTCTTGGGTTTGCGGGTCGCTGACCGTCGTCACGAGAGCTTTTGATCCCGCGGAGACGTTCTCCATCGTCCAGAGGAGGTTGAGAAGGGCGATCTCCTGTTTGGACAACGTGACGTTCGCCAACTGCGTCCAGTTCTCACGTGTTTTTTGAAGCAGTTTCTTGCGGGCGTTGATGAGAACATCCATGTGTCGGCTGAAGACGGGTTGGAAATAGGTTTCATATCGCGAAACCGCCTGAGGGGAGCTCTCGGGGGCTTGGGCCAATAATTTCGATGGCGTCAGAGCTGTCGCCGGATCGCCGCAAACCTCTTTGGCGCAAGCGCTTTTGATTTCGAATGGAATGCCGTCAGCCCCGTCTAACAGAGCGAGAAGCTTTTTCTGCAGCTCGGCTTCATCGGGGGTGGTGGGAGTGGGTGGGGCCTGCGGGAACGGGCGTTGTGGATTGTTCGAGTCCTCTTCCGGGGTGCCGTAAGGCAGTTTGACTTTCGGCAGCTCTTTGGGAACGACCTCCGATTGAGGTTGGCAGCCGGTCACTATAAATGAAATCGCGAGAGTGACAAAAAAGGAGACAGAGCTGATTTTCGGCGTCACTGGGCTGCCCTCCTTCAAAGGAACTCGATTTAAACGCATTACAGCCGTTTTGGAGGGAAGTTGTTCAAAGATGGTGCCAGCAGCCCTGAGGTTGTCCTTCATTGCGCGTATTGTCGTATTCTGCTGGCTTCTCTCGTGTTTTTTGACAAGCCCGTGGTTTCGTAATAGTCTTCACCCGGAGTAAGTTAACTTATTAAAACCACTTAGGATTTTCGCATTCTTGTCGGCGCTTGAGTCCGCCGGGCCAAGGCGTGGATTCGGCGGAGAAATGAGGCGGTGACGGTAGGTGAAAATCTTCGGAATTTAGGGTCGAATTTGAAACGAGCAGCTCGGGTTATCTTCCTTTCGCTTTGTATTTTGGCCGCTTCGACGTCGTTTGCTGAGACGGAAGACAACTCCGCTATTTCTTCGGCAGAAAGTGAACAAGCGGACTTAGTGTCGCGCGAACCGGCGGCGACTCGTAAAGGCGGTTCCAACCGGCAGCGGTCAAACCCAAGGAATCAAGCCGCGAAAAAATCGGTTCCGAAAGCCGAAAATCTCGAGGTTTCCAAAATCGAGGTGAAAGGCAACCGGAAGATCGAAACCGACGCGATCCTCGCGCGTCTGGTGACGAAGGTCGGAGAGCCGTTTTCGAGCGAAAAGGTCCGCCAAGACGTCGCAGCGTTATTCGCCGCTGGTTATTTTTACGATATCCAAGTCGATCGCGAGATCCGCAACGGTCGGGTTGAACTTACGTACCGTGTGGTCGAGAAGCCTTCGCTCGTCGAAATCCACTTCAGCGGAAACAAAGAAGTGGGCACGGACGATCTCAAAGAGGCGGCCGGGCTGAAGGCGTACGAGATCTTGAACATGACCAAGGTTCGCGAGGCCGCTGAGAAGATCCAAAAGCTCTATGAGGACAAGGGGTATTTCCTCGCGAGAGTCACCCCTCGCATTGAGACGGTTGTCGAAGGCGAAAGCGTCAAGCTTACGTTCGATATTCAGGAAAACGATAAAGTCAAAGTGATGCGTATTACCTTCCTTGGGAATAAACATATTCCCGACGGGCGGCTGAAGAGCTTGATGCAGACGCAAGAAGGCGGCTTCTTCAGCTTTGTCACGGGGAGCGGCGCTTATAAGCAAGACACGTTCGATCGCGATCTACAAGTGCTTCAGTACGTGGGATATTTCAACGAGGGCTTCCTGCTGGCGAAGTTCGACCGCCCCCAAGTCTACGTCACGCCCGATAAGAAAGGCATTTACATCACGATTCGGGTTGATGAAGGCGAGCGGTTCAAAATCGGTACGATCGATTTCGCCGGCGATCTTCTCTTCGACCGGGATGAACTCTTTGAGACGGTCGAATCCCGCGCTTCCGATTGGTTCAACCATGAAAGACTGCTGAAGGATCTGCGGAGCCTGCAGGCCAAATACGGGGACCTTGGTTACGCTTATGCGAATATCATTCCGCGCATGCGTTTCCGTGAGCAGGACCGCGAGGTCGATATCACGTTCGAGATCGATAAAGGGAACAAGGTTTACTTCGGCCGCATCAACGTGATCGGCAACACTCGGACGCGCGATAAGGTTATCCGGCGCGAACTCGCGATCCGCGAAGGCGAGCTTTACAATGAAACCCGGAAGCGCGAATCGATGGATAACGTGCGGCGGCTCGGATTCTTTGACGAGGTGAACTTCAACGCCAAGACGCCGCCCGATAACCCGGATGTCATGGATATCGACATCGTGGTCAAAGAGCGGAACACCGGAACCATTCAGGTCGGCGCAGGCTATTCGACTTATTCGCAATTCATCTTTAACGGTCAGGTGAACCAGATCAACCTTTTCGGTCGCGGACAAAGACTGGGGCTTTCGGTTGATTTGAGTTCGAACCAGTCGCTCTTCAACTTCAATTTCACCGAGCCGTACTTCATGGATACGGAATGGTCCGTGGGCGTTGACGCTTACCAGAGCCGCCGGCTTCTCCAAGAATATCGGGAGACAAAGAAGGGCGGAGCTTTGCGACTCGGACATCCGCTCGCGAAGTACTTGCGTGGGTATCTGCGATACAAACTCGACGAGACTGAAATCGACCTCGACGAAACTTACGGCGACCCGACGTTGTTCCCCACAGGGAAGGGTGAGCCGGGAAGCCCGAACGGCCTGACCTCGTCGGCCACGGTCACCCTCGAATATGATAAGCGGAATGACCGTTACGCGCCTACGGACGGTGTTTACTCATCGGCTTCGCTCGAATATGCCGGTTTGGGTGGCGACTTGCATTACACGAAAGGGATTGCGACCGCCCGCTGGTATAAGAGGGCGGTGTGGGAGTTGGTCGTTCGCAATAACCTAACTTACGGTTTCGTGCGGGCGAACCCGGGTGCGGCGAGTGAGCTGCCTCCGTATAACGAACTTTTCCTGCTCGGTGGCGCAAACTCGCTCCGCGGTTACAGCTGGTTCACTGTCGGTAAGAAGAAACTCTCGGAACGGCGCCGGAAGTGCTACACGGGCGAAACGCCGGCGACCGATCCGTTCTGTAAGCCGTTCCCGAAAGTGGATGACCCGAACGAAGCGATCCGCAAGGCAATGGTGCCTTATGGCGGTACTCAGCAGCTTTACTATCAGTTCGAGATCGAGTTCCCGCTTGTGACTGAGGCCGGCATTAAGGGCGTTGTTTTCTATGACATCGGGCTTGCTGATGACGATATTATCTGGAGCGAGTTCCGTCAGGACTACGGGTTCGGGTTCCGCTGGTTCTCGCCGATCGGCCCTCTCCGGTTCGAGTGGGGGTTCCCGATCGATCGGCGTGACGACGAGCGGGCGGTCGAGTTCTCGTTCGCGATCGGCTCGCCGTTCTGATAGGCTTGAGGCGTAGGATTTCAATTAATCGCAACCAAGGAGTTGGGAATATGACGATGAAAACTTTGAAGTGCCTCGCGGGTCTTGCTCTGGCCGGCTGGTTGTTCTCGTCTGCCGCGCATGCCGCCGACGAACCCGTGAAGATCGGATATATCGATATGCAGCGGGCCATTCAGGAGACGTCGGTCGGCAAGAAAGCGAAGGCGGATCTTGAGAAGGAGTTCAATAAGAAGAAAGCCGAGCTTCAAAAGAAAGAAGCCGATCTGAAGAAAATGGACGAAGACCTCCGCAAAAAAGCGGCGGCTCTTTCCGACGAAGCGAAAGCTCAAAAAATGCAGGAACTGCAAGCTGAGGCGTTGAAGTTTCAGCGAGAGGTCGGCGAAAGTCAAATGGCGATTCAGAAGAAAGAGCGCGAACTGACTCAGCCGATCCTCGAAGGGCTTCAAGCCGCCCTCGCGAAAGTCGCACAGGAAGGCGGGTACACGATCATCCTTGAAAAAGGCGAGCACAACGTTCTTTGGGCGAAGAAAGAGCTCGACATCACAGACGCTGTGGTCAAGGAATTCGAGAACAGCCTTAAGAAGAAGAAATAATTGGGACAATTACCATGTCAGAAGAAAAGCCAGCGGTTTACTCCGTAACAGAGATTCTCAAACTTTTGCCGCATCGGTTTCCGTTTTTGCTCGTCGACCGGGTGGATGAAATTGAGCGGCCCTCTGGTGAGAGCCGTGTTGGCCGTAAAATCCGGGCTGTGAAAAACGTCACGTTCAACGAGCCGTTTTTCCCCGGCCACTTTCCGCACCGACCGGTGATGCCGGGTGTCTTGCAGATCGAGGCGATGGCGCAGACCGCGGCGCTCGCTTGCGTGGAGCTTTCGGGGCCGCAAATGGATGTCGCCATTGCCGCTATCGACGGTGCTCGTTTCCGCCGGCCTGTTGTGCCGGGAGACACTCTCGAGATCACGGCCGAAGTCGTCAAAGACCGCAATTCGATACTGGTCGTAAAGTGTGAGGCTCGAGTCCGGGGACAGGTTGCGTGTGAAGCTGAAATCATGGCGAAGATGTTCCCCCTCCAGACCCACTGAGGGATCCCCGGACTGAATGGAGTGGATTGATGAAAATTCATCCCACGAGCATTATTTCGAACGAAGCGGAAATTGGATCTGATGTCGAGATCGGTCCTTTTTGCGTCATAAAAGGGCGCGTCCGGATCGGCGACGGCTGCGTGCTTGAGTCTCACGTCACCATTGGAAACGAGTGGGGAACCGTGGAGATCGGGAGAGAGAACCGTTTCTCCGCCGGCGCGGCGGTCGGTGGTCCCCCGCAGGATTTGAGCTATAAAGGTGAGCCGACGAAACTCATCATAGGAGACCGCAATTTGATCCGCGAGTTCACGACGTTGAACTGTGGAACCGCAAAAGGCGGCGGCGTTACGCGGATCGGAAACGACTGCATGATCATGGCTTACGCCCATATCGCCCACGATTGCCAGATCGGTAACAATGTGGTGATCGCGAACTCGAACCAACTGGCGGGCCACGTCGTCTTGGAAGATCATGTGAAGACCGGCGGTATGTGCGGGTTCAACCAATTCGTTCGCATCGGCAAACATTCGTTCGTCGCAGGTGACTCGGCCGTGAACAAGGACGTGGCGCCTTTTACGATCGCGCAGGGCAAGTATGCGGTTATGCGCGCGTGCAACACGATCGGATTGGACCGCGCAGGCTACCCGAAAGAAGACGTCGAAAATGTGAATCGCGCGGTGCGGATTCTCACGAAAGGCAACGGCACGGTCGAAGAAGCTTTGGCGAGAATCCAGAACGAATGCAAGCCGGGGCCGCTTATCGATTATTTCGTCAGCTTCGTGCGGGCTTCCGTCGCCGGTTCACGGGGTTTGGCGCTTTAAGGAAGACGATCTATGTCGAAAGTCAGATGCGCGGTGGTAGGAGTCGGTTATTTGGGCCGCTTCCATGCGCAAAAGTACAAGGCCGTTGAAGGGGCTGAGCTGGTTGGTGTTTGTGATGCGAGTATCGAGCGTGCGCGCCAAGTGGCCGAGGAAGTCGGGACGGCCGCTTACTCCGATTATCGCGAACTTCTTGGACGTGTGGACGCCGTAACCATTGCATCAACCACGCGGACCCATTTCGAAATCGCGAAGTTCTTCCTGGAAAACGGCGTTCACGTGAACGTCGAAAAGCCGATGACTGTGACGATCGAAGAAGCCGAGGAGCTCGTGCGGATTGCTCGCGCGAAAAATCTTAAGCTTCAGGTCGGACACGTTGAGCGCTTCAATCCCGCCCTTCTTTCGGCGCAGGAAAAATTGGCCGAGAAAAACGCCGGTCCCCCGCTTTTTATCGAATGCCACCGGCTCGCGCCGTTTAAGCCTCGGGGTGTCGATGTCGACGTTGTTCTGGACCTCATGATTCACGATATAGACGTCATCTTGACGCTCGTGAAGTCGCCCGTGAAGTCGGTCGCCGCGGTTGGCGCGCCCGTTCTTACGAAACTTGTCGATATCGCGAACGCACGTTTGGAGTTCGAATCGGGAACGGTCGCGAACATCACGGCCAGCCGAGTTTCGCAAAACGCTACCCGCAAGTTCCGCGTGTTCCAGCACGACCAGTACCTGTCCATCGACTTCGGAAGTGGCGAGGTGAATCTAACCACGAAGAAGGGCGAATGGAAGGATGATCACATTCCCTTGGAATTCGACTCCTGGAGCCTTGAAAAGGGCGACGCTCTTCTTGCTGAAACGCAGGCGTTCGTTCGTGCCGTTCGCGAAGATGTGCCCGTCGTCGTTTCCGGAGAAGACGGGCTTGTCGCCATGAGAGTCGCGATCCAGGTGCAAAACGAGATTTTGGCGCGCCTTCGCGAGTATCAGTCCTTGCAGGGCAAGTAAATGGATTCTGTATTAATTGTCGCAGCGGAAGCTTCATCGAGTCTCTATGCCCAAAGATTGTTAGAACACTGGCAGGCCGAGGGGCGGGAAGTGCATGCCTTCGGAATCGGCAGCCGGCCCATGGAGAAGCTTGGCTTCGAGTGTGTCGGCCGCTCGGAGGAAATGGCCGTCGTCGGTTTGCAGGAAGTCATCAAGCATTTCCCGCTCATCAGAAAGGTTTTCCACGGCCTCGTCGAGGAGGCGAAGAAGCGGAAACCTAAGTTAGCCCTTTTACTCGATTATCCGGATTTCAATTTGCGGCTCGCGAAGAAACTGAAGGCGCTCGGAATTCCCGTGATCTATTACATATCTCCGCAAGTTTGGGCTTGGCGGACGGGACGCGTGAAGCTCATCAAGCGTGTGGTCGACCACATGCTGGTGCTTTTTCCTTTTGAGGAACCTTTTTATCGCGAACACGGTGTGCGGGTGGATTTCGTAGGGCATCCGCTGCTCGACGAGCTTCCGCCCACGCTGAGTGAAAAGGATTTTTTGTTTGAAAAACAGAAATTCGGTCTCGGCCCGGACGAACTGGTTCTGGGGTTGATGCCGGGAAGCCGCCATTCGGAGATCCACCACCACTTGCGGACACAGCTTGAGGCGGCCGCGATCGTCATGCGCCGGATGCCGAACGTGCGGCCGGTTTTGATGGTGGCCCCGACATTGGAGCGTTCGGATTTTCAAGAGCAGTTGGCGGATTTCCCGTTCCCGATACAAATCATCAAGGACTCGCCGCTGAAAATGATATCGCTTGCCGACGTCATGCTGGTCGCAAGCGGTACTGCAACTTTGATGGTGGGATTGATGGAAAAGCCCATGGTGATCATGTACCGCATGAACGCCGTGACGGCTTGGCTTGCAAAGAAGCTCGTGACCAAGACGAGGTTTTTCGGGATGGCCAATCTCATCATGGGCCGTGCGGTGGTGCCGGAGCTTTTTCAGGAGGAGGCGAATCCCGAGCGTTTGGCGGCGGAGCTTCTTCGTTTCTTGGATGATCCCGAGGAGCGGAAGCGTGTGCGAAGCGAACTCGCGCTTATCAAGGAGAAGCTCGGTAACAAAGGCGCGACAGCGAACGTGGCCAGGATTCTTGAAGAGTACTTCCGGAGTTCTGCGGGATGAAGGGCGTTGCAAACAGGCCGGCTCCGTTTGTTGAAGCGCTCCTGAAGCCGGCGGCCACTCTCTACGAATTTCTTGCGAACGCGCGAAATGCTGCTTTTGAGCGCGGATGGCACCCAGTTATCGACAGCGGTGTTCCAGTCGTCAGCATCGGTAATCTCACGGCAGGCGGCACGGGAAAAACTCCGGTGACGGCGTTATTGACCTCGGCTTTTCGGGAACGCGGCAAAAGCGTGGGGATCGTAAGCCGCGGTTATGGCGGAAGCGAGAAAGGGCCCGCGCGCGTGCCCGCGAAAGGTGATACGGAAACGGCGAGAAGATTCGGGGACGAACCCACTTGGTTGGCCGCTCGTTTTCCGGATGTTCCGGTTATTGTCGCCGCCGACCGGGTTGCGGCGGTGAAAGCTTTGGCGCGGGAGCACGAAGTTGATGTCGTTATCGCCGACGATGCTTTCCAACACAGGCGACTTGCGCGCCGTTTTGACATCGTCATTCTTGATGCACTTGAACCCGATTGGCATTACCGGCCTTTGCCTCTGGGCCGCTTGCGCGAAAGTTTTTCTTCACTCAGGAGAGCTCACGCCGTTTTCATTACGAAGGCCAATCTCGCGACTGTCGAGGAGCGCGAACGGTTGAGGCAACGCATCGACGATGTGCTTGCGGGCGCCACTCAGCGGCCACCCATCTACGAAATCGAGTTGTCTCTCTCGGGCTTTGAAAGGCTGGATGAAGGTCGAGGTGAATTGATCCCCTGCCGGAGTTTGCAAGGGAAGAAGGTCGTGCTCGCGTCCGGCATCGGGCGGCCGGAGTCTTTCGAACGTTTGGTGGTGCGGGAGGCGAACGTAATAGTCGTGGAACACCTCGTCTTCGCCGATCATCATCAGTATTCGAAGGCAGATTTGGCGCGGATCGCGGCGCGCGTCCGCGAAAGTTCGGCCGACGCCGTCGTTGTGACGGAGAAAGATGCGGTGAAAATGACCGGATGGTCGCCGGACTTTTCGTGTCTTGTCACGAAGCTGGAAGCTCGCGGATCTTTGGAAGGATTCTATGAAGAACTTGATCGGCGCCTTTTTTAAAGGATTAAGCTTCATAATCGCGTCACTTCCGACCTCCTTTCGGAATGCGCTCGGCGACCTCGTCGGTCTCCTTTGGTTCGACGCTTTCCGGATTCGGAGGAAGGTCGCGATTGACAACGTCGGTATCGCATTCCCGGAGTTGAGTGAAGCTGAACGCGTGAGAATCGCCCGGATGTCCCTTCGCCACATGGGGCGCACGATTGTTGAATACTGTCTTCTGCCGTTTTTCGATCGTACTGATGTCGAGAAGTTCTTCGATATCGAAGGTTTGGAGCATGTGGATAACGCGCTTAAAGAAGGGAAGGGCGCGATCTTGCTGACACTTCACCTCGGCAACGGCGACTTCGCTATCGCGATGCTGTCACGCTTGGGGCTGCCGATCCATCTTATCTCGAAAGAGTTCAAAACGCGGTGGCTCAACGATTTATGGTTCGGCATGCGGCGCCGCCACGGCACGCGTTTTATCTCTCCTGAGAAGAGCTCGTTCGAAATTTTGCGCGCCCTTCGACGCAATGAATTGGTGGTATTCGTTTTGGACCAGTTCATGGGGCCGCCGATCGGCGTGCGGACGAAATTTTTCGGGCGTGAAACGGGCACGGCCGCCGGCTGCGCTCTGATGGCGGAGCGCACGGGGGCACCCGTTATTCCCGCTTACACCTACCGGAAACCAGACGGTCGACACGTCGTCGTTTTTCAAGAGCCGATCGAAAGGCTCGACTATGGCCTAAGTGAGAAAAACATTGCTGCAATGACGCAAGCGTATACTGATAAGATCGAGGCGATTGTTCGCCAATACCCCGAACAATGGATGTGGATTCACCGTCGTTGGAAAGAGTTTCGTGAGTGATTTCTTTGACTGAACCGCGAACGTTATTGGTTTCCGCCGTCGCCGTGCTTTCAACGGCGATTCTCACGTCTTGCGCCTCAAAAATCCTTGAGGCCGAGCGTTCGCAGGAAATCTTGCGAAACGAAGAGTTCGAGAAAGCCATTCAGGTGAGCGAAATTCCTTCGCCATCGGTGAGTGAGGTGGCGCCCTCGGCGGGTGAGCCCGGGGCAGCTCAACCAAACGCGGGTAAAGCCCCTTCAAAAGGCAAGGTGCCCCAGCTGGCTAAAGCCGTTTCGAAGAGCGCTAAGGGAAAAGTCGTGACGGCGGCCGCCGTTGCGCCACCGCCCGTGCACGAGCCGGATCTCGAGGACGGCGAGGGATTCGTCGGACGTCGGCCTCTCGTCGATCCGTTCCGGGTCGGAGAGAAAGTCACGCTCGAGATGAGTTACTTCGGTGTCACCGCGGGCGATGTCACGCTGGAAGTTCGGCCCTTTGTGAAAGTGAACGGTCGCAAGAGTTACTTCTTCATGGGCCGCGCGGTCACGACATCGATTTTTGCGATGTTTTACGCGGTCGACGACTGGTTCGAAACCTACGTCGACTTCGATACCTTGGTCCCCTCAAGCTACGCTTTGCACGTGAAGGAATCGAAGCAGCTGAGAGAAACGCGTTCGGTTTTTGATTGGAAACAGGGTGTAGCGACTTGGTGGGATAAGAAAATCAACTCCGAGAAGAAAGTTGAAGAGCAAAAGAAGACCTGGGAGATTCCGCCGTTTTCGCAAAACGTCTTTTCGGCCGTATTCTACGTCCGGGCTTTCCAGTTAAAGCCTGGCAAGAAGATCGCATTTCGCGTGGCTCACGAAGGGGAAAACCTCGTTGTGACGGCCGAGGTGTTGAGGAGAGAGCGCATTAAGACGCCGATCGGGGAACTCGACACCTTGGTGCTCAAGCCGAAGATCGAGCTTGATGGCGTGTTTAAGCCGGTGGGCGATATTTTCATGTGGGTCACGGACGATGACCGCAAATTCCTCGTTAGAGTCGAAAGTAAGATCAAGATCGGGACGATCGTCGGGCTTGTGAAGTCTATCGAACCCGGTCTCCAGCCTTAAATCAAGTTTTGTTTAGATTCCGTGGCTTTCTGTCGACGCCTGTGGATATTGTTTATTCTACTATTACCTCAGGTGATCGCATGGACGTCTTCAACCAAAGCGGCATTCTGCTGATCAGATCCGACGATTGTTCGTTGGTGAAGTTTGAGACGTACTTAAGAGGGCGGGGCTGGGAACTTCATTCTTTCGATGATCCGATCTCGGCCGTCGGCTTTCTTCTTAAGGCAGAGAAACGGCCGCGATATGCGCTCCTTTCCGTCGACCAGCCGCTCAGCCGCATCTCGGGAATCTGCGAAGTTCTACGGGTTCGTTACGGCCAAACGGTGGTGGGCTATTCGGCGAGGACCCTCATGCCTCGTGCTGATATGCAGAGGCTCGGCATCGCCCACTGTTTGCCCGCTCCCGTCAGCGGATCCTCGTTTGAACGGTTCGTGTTAGGGCTTCAAAACGATAATAAATTCACGCCACGTGAGTCGATGAACTCGCTGATCCACATTACGGGACAAGCGGCCTCCTCGCGATTGGTTTTCACCGAGAGGGGCGCGGCGCGGAAGTTGGACTTGCGGAGCGCGATTCCCGAAGCTGGTGAAGTCGAAGAACGAGGCAGGGAAAAGTACGCTTTGCTCGTTGAGGCGATCGAACGAGGCCTGGAGAAAGCGAAGGCTCTCGCCCAGGGGAGTGCGTCGGGGAAAAGGAAAACTGTTTCCGATCGATTACATTGTTTGATCGTGAACGTGCGCGACCTCAGCGGTTACGTCGTATGCGCTTGTGACGGATTCGAGATCTCGACGGAATCTCTGATCCTTCAGGTTCTTGGAAGTGAAATCACCGGCTATCTCAAAGAAAAGGGGATTCTTATTCATTTCAACAAATTTTTCCCAGTCGATTTACACGCACGGGTCGACACGAAAACATGGTGGGGCCGTAAGGCGGATGTCTTCAGGTTTCGCGAATGGTCCGGACGCGCTTTGAACGTGGCGTTTTTCCATTTTAACCGTACGGTTTTCGAGATCCAGCCGGTCGAGAGCGGAAAATACACGGGTGTTAAGGTGGCGGAGGTCGATGCCGAGTACGAGATCGGCTTTAATCTTTATCTCCATCTCCCGGTCAGTCGCCGCTATTTTCTTTACACGAGAAAACGCCGAATGCTGTTGGAAACGCAGAAAACACGGCTGATGACAAAGGGTGTGGAGGCCTTTGCGTCCGCATCGACGAGATTCCCGAACTCATTAAATTCCGCGCTCGCGTGTTCATTTTGAATAATCTTCGCGAATTCGAGCAGGAAAAAGGCGCCTGGCCTACGGTCGAGTAACAATCGTGACGCGGAAGGCGTACGATAAAGATGTGGCGATCGTGAATTGTCGGCATTTCAACGGTTATAAGCCTTGCGGGAAAAGCGAAATTTGCGATTCGCTTTGTCCGCATATGAGTGTCCCTACGGCGCGCATTCTCCTGGTCCATCTTGAAGCTCTCGGCGCGGTTTTGAGGTCAACGGCTTTGCTGCCGGCGATCCGGCGGAAGTTTCCGGGCTGTCATATCACGTGGGTCACGCAAAGCCCGGCTCACCACCTTTTGGAAAACAACCCCCACGTTGACCGCGTGTTGACGACGTCGCCTGACGACCTCTTGGCTTTGTCAGCCCTCGAGTTCGACATCGCGATGGTTGTCGACAAGAGTTTGAAAGCCGGAGGCATTCTCAAAAAGACGAAAGCGGAAATGGTCTTCGGCTTCCAGGTTGATGCGGCGACGGGCGCGATCGTACCTGCGACTCCGGCGGCGGAAGAGCTTTGGCAAATCGGCCTTTCTGACCGGAAGAAATTTTTCGAAAACCGAAAGCCCGAGACGAGATTGGTTCACGAGGCTCTCGAACTCGGCCCTTGGCAACGCGATCCGTATGTTTTGAAGCTGTCTAAAGAAGAAGAAAAAGCCGCGACACAGCGCCGTTCGCAATGGAGTCGTCATCCGGAACAGGTCGTGGTCGGTATCAACACCGGTTGCAGCAATGCGATTCCCTACAAAAAGCTATCGATCGAAAAGCATCGTGACCTGATCAACGCGCTCACGGCGGAATTCGGTTCGAAGATTCGCATCGTCTTGCTTGGAGGGCATGAAGATACTCTCCGAAACCAGCGTATCGGCCACGGTCTCGACGTCGTGCTCTCGCCTACGGAGAAAGGTCTGCGGGACGGCATTGTCAGTTTGTCGGCTTGCGATATCGTCGTGACCGGTGATAGTTTAGGTCTGCACATGGCGATCGCTCTGGGTAAATGGACGGTCGCTTGGTTCGGGCCGACATGTGCTCATGAAATCGACCTCTACGATCGCGGCGTCGCTGTTCTCACGAAAGCGAGCTGCAGTCCCTGTTGGAAGCGCAGGTGCCAAAGGACACCGATGTGTTATGACCTGGTCTCGATCGGTGAGATCGTGGACGGCGTGAGACAGGCCCTAGGGACGCTGAAACGGACGGAAAACGATTTGGATAATAAGAAGTGGCCGAAAAAGCGACCGTCTCTGAACATCTAGTCATTCAAACGGCTTTTCTCGGGGATCTTCTCCTCGGAATTCCACTGCTCAAAAATCTCCGACAACTCGAGCCCGGTGATAAGATCACGCTTCTTTGCCGGCGGGGGCTCGGTGGATTCATGCTGGCCACGAGACTCGTGGACGAGGTGATTGAAGTCGATAAAAAAGATCGGGAGGACTGGCGGTCGGCGGTTGCGAAGCTGAAGGCGAGGAAGTTTGACTGGTTGATCTGCCCGCACGAGTCACCGCGTTCGACTTGGCTGGCCCGTGCTCTTCAAGCCGAACGGAAAGTCGGATATCGGCATTTACTTTCGTTTCTTGCCTTTCACCACCGTGTGAGAAGACCGTTGGAACTGCCCGAAGCTTTACGGCAGCTCGCACTTCTTGAACCCTTCGAGCCCGAGTGGAGGAAGAGGCTTGACCAGTTTGCCGGTCAGCAGGAGGCGGCGGGCGGCCAAGGCCCTGGAGGGGAATTGTTACCGGTACCCGCTTGGGCATCGATGGAGATTCCAGCCCTCAAGCGCATTCGCAACGAGTTTGAACGAAGTCACCGGCTCGATCTGCTTTCCACGCGTGCGGCGGAAATCGCGTCGAAACTTCTTGAAGTCGGAAAGCCTCTGGCGTTTCTTGCTCCGGGAAGCGTCTGGGCGACAAAGATGTGGAAGTCTTCTGGCTTCGCCGAAACCGGGCGGATTTTGAGTGGTGATGGCTACCAAATCGTCTTAATCGGAGCGGCTGCAGAGAAAGAGTTGTGTGAAAGGATCGCCGCCGATATTCCGGGGGCAGCGGTGGTGGCGGGGACATCATTATTTGAATCGGCGGAGTTATTGTCGCTGGCGACCCTCTTTATCGGCAACGACAGCGGGGCTACTCATCTTGCGGCCGCCGCGGGCGTGCCGACTGTCGCCGTCTTCGGCCCCACGGTTCTCGAATTCGGCTATCGGCCATGGCAAAGCCGGGCGAAAGTGGTGCAGGTGCCGCGAGTGTCGCTTCGATGTCGTCCGTGCGGGAAGCATGGCTCAAGAGCTTGTCCTGTCGGAACGCATGAATGCATGGCAAAAATCGATGCGATTACCGTCGTCGAGGCAGCCCGCTCGCTTGTCTCCACTCATCGGTAATTTTGAATCGTTCGTCCGGTTGATGAAATCGGTTGGGGAAATTCATCGCGGATGGCGGCCCAGTCGAAGAGTTGGCCGAAGAGCGCGCCGTATGCGATGTGGGCGACAAAGAACATGACAGACGTCGTGAATCCCATATTGGTCATGTAAAAGCCCGGTGGCACCATGAGCCGCGGAATATGCGGATGAAAGGCGGGGAAGATTCCCACAAGAAAGCCCGAAATGAGGTAATGGAAGAGCGCAAGCTGGGCCCCGATCCATGCTCCTGAGCGGCGGGCGGACCAGAATATGAACGAATAGCCGAACGCGCTGATTCCGGAAATCAGAAGAAAAACCACGAGGCCGATTTTGCGCGTAAGGGGGTCGATACGGTCCGTGAAAACGGAACCGATGAGGGTTTCGAGGTCGAGATAGTTGCCTGGCCAAACCCGCGCCACGGCCGTTAAGAGGAGGACTCCCGCGCCGGCGGCGACTCCCATCAGGAAAACATTCGGGCTCTTGACTTGGTCCACGTCGCGAATCTGCTTACGGGCAAAGAGTGTCGTCATTTGTGTTCCCTCTCCAAGAGCCGAAGGGTCTCATATCCTCTTCGCCTCTTTCAGCATCAATCGGTGCAAGGAATTTGTAGAACTCATAAACTTGGTCCCTTTAGTGCCGGATTAGGGCTTGAAAGCGCGAGCACTGTCGAAATTCGTCACTTTTACGGTCCGATCCTCCTATTTACGGCTTTATCCCAGTTTTGCTCATGGAACCCCAATTGCAGGCCCGTGGCGACGCGAAAAGCGGTCGGTGGAGCGTGTCGGGTTTCCGGTTCCGGAAAGGAGCCGACGAGGCGAACGATGAGAATATTTTATTTGATCATAGCGATGGTTGCTGCCGTTTCATCCTTCGGTTCTGCCTTTGCTCGCGCCGAGGAGAACCGATGCTTGGATGAAGAAAAGATCGCGAAACAAGTGAAGCATTTTAAGTTCGTGGTTCGTAACGACGAACTGAGTACGTGTGATCCGTCGAACGTCTTTTATAGGGTGCTGGAGGCGTTGGTCGCGCTCGATGAACTCCCGAATCTCGACTCAGGAAAGGTGTTTGATAATAACATCATCGGCCCTTCAGCGATCGAATATCTGCGAGCCCGAGTCGATGTGTTTGAAGTGCCGGCGGACTGGGGCTCGTGCAAGAAAGATGGGGTGGGCGCCTTCGTGATGCCTTGGCGGTATTCCAGACGGGTTATGGTCTGCCCCTTGATCGAGAACTTCTCGCCACTTACGGCTATGGGAGTACTGATCCATGAAGCGCGGCATTTGGATCCGAAACGCTATTCGCACGTGAGGTGCTACCGCGGGTTGTATCAAGGATACGAAGCGTGTGATCCGAGTTATCGGTACAAAGGCTCCTACGCCGCGGAAACCGAACTCAAAATTCGGTTGGCTTCAACCGAAAGTCTTCCGAAGTCCACACGCCGGGAGGCGCGCGCGTCGGCTTTCCTCGATTTGCTCAACAGGTTTAATGATTATCCTCGTCCTCTTGAGCCGGGTGTACTTGTGCAGGACGTGGATGGGCGGATTTTTCATGTCAGCGAAAGCGGTCGAATTCAGCCTTATCGGGAAGTGGTTCCGGACGCGATTCTGACCCAAGTCCTCGAGTGGGCCACGGTCATTTTTGATGCCGAAACGGGAGCGGTCCGATTCTTCAATGTGGCCGATGCGCCGGGCGATCTGAGCGATGTTTTGGAGACGGCCATCGATAAAGCTATTCGTGAAGAGTGGGACGTGAAGAGAGAAAGAGTTAAAGACGTACTTCTCGAAAATCGTGATGGCTGTGTCCTTTCGGAACGGGAGCTTGCGTGTTTTCAAAACGGCCGAGCCCTTCGCGTCGATCTGGGCGGGCTGTCTCCGCGTTACATAACGAAGTGGGAAAGCCGTTTGGGATTCACGACCGATAGTGGGACGATTTATCTTTTGCCCAGCAAGAGGTTTAAAGGCGATGTGAAATTACAGGTCGCCGACCTTAAAAAAGTTCAGAACCCGAACGGTTTCGTAAGCGTGTTCCCGGGCGCCTCAAAAACGTATTTTGCGCTGACTTCTGACGGGCGACTTGTGAAAACCGATGCGAAGCTTAAGAGGGTTTTCAAGTTCGATTCGCTTGAAGGATATCGGTTTAAGAAAATCGTGGGTCAGCTGGTCTGGTCGAAAGCCATCGATGAGATATGATCGCAGGCGCTCCCGTCGGCAAGGGGCTCGCAGGAGCGCCTGTCTCTGTCAATCCATGAAATCGCGGACGTTGATTCCATACTTCTTGATCTTACGGAGTAGGGTATTCTTCGGAATGTTGGCTTCAGCCACCGTTTTATTGATACGGCCCTTGTTTGCTTTCAGGGCGCTGATGATGAACTCCTTTTCAGCTTGTTCCTTAAATGCCTCGTAATCGAGCGGTCCGGTGTAGGGAACTGAGGGCCCCACCGACGTCTGAACGCGGCCGGAGGTTTGTTGCAGGATGTGCTCCGGAAGAGAAGCCGGCGTGATGAAATCGGAGTTTTCGACGATGAAGGCTCGCTCGATGACGTTTTCGAGCTCGCGGATATTGCCGGGCCAACGGTACTTTTTCAGGATTTCGAGTGTTTCCTCCGTCAGTCCTTTGATGACGCGACCGTGAGACTTCGAGAACTTTCGGATGAAGTACTGAGCGAGTTCGCCGATATCGTCGACGCGTTCCCGGAGAGGCGGCAGGAAGATCGGCATGACGTTCAACCGGTAGAACAGATCTTCGCGGAACGTTCCTTCCTCGATCATTTTCTCGAGGTTTCGGTTCGTCGCCGCGATGATGCGCGCGTCGGTCTTCACCTCGCGGGAGCTTCCGACCGGCGTGAATTTGCGTTCTTGGAGCACCCGCAAA
Organism: uncultured Bdellovibrionales bacterium; assembly: GCA_937927435.1. Taxonomy (GTDB): domain Bacteria; phylum Bdellovibrionota; class Bdellovibrionia; order Bdellovibrionales; family JAMPXM01; genus CALBDW01. The sequence continues at coordinate 8,983 of CALBDW010000149.1, read as the reverse complement.
AGCTTGACCTGCATGTCGGGACGCAATTCGCCGATTTCGTCGAGGAAGATGGTACCGTTGTTCGCAAGTTGGAACTTACCGATTTTACGCTCGTGTGCGCCGGTGAACGAGCCTTTCTCGTGACCGAAAAGCTCGCTCTCCATCAGGTTTTCAGGGATCGCGCCGCAGTTGATCGCGACGAGCGAGCCTGACTTGCGCGGGGAATTGTAGTGGATGGCACGCGCGACGAGTTCTTTACCTGTGCCGTTTTCGCCGCGGATGAGCACCGTCGTATCGACTTTGCAGAGGCGGTGGATGAGATCGAACACGTCACGCATCTTTTTCGAAGAGCCGACGAATTCGCTGTCGATGTCGTCGTCGAAAATGGGGTTCGAGATTGCAAGCCGTGAAACCATTTCGCGAGCTTCGGCGGCGCGGGTCACGACTTCGATGAGTTTTTCCGGCTGGACCGGTTTTTCAATGTAATCGTAGGCGCCTTCCCGCACGGCTTGGATCGCGTCTTGAACATTCGCGTGGGCTGTCATCAGCAGAACGAACGTGCGGGGGTCGTGGCTTTTGATCGCGCGCAAGGCTTCAAGGCCGGACATCTTCGGCATGCGAACGTCCATGATGACGAGGTCCCAGTTCCCGGCCTTATACTTGTCCAGAGCCTCCGCCCCGTCCGCCGCCTCGTCGATGTTGAACTGGAAGTTCGGCAGAGAAGACTTGAGGATGGAGATCACCGACTTACGGAGTTCGGCTTCGTCATCGACAATCAGAGCGTATAATTCGTTCGCCGATTGGTTCATTCCTCGCCTCCCTCAGTTCATACGGCCGGCATGCGGCCAGCTTCTTCCGCGGCCGTCGCCGGTTCCGAATCTTCGTCGGATGATTCCGACACGATCGGAATTGTGAATCCGATACGAGTACCTCTTCCTAGCTCACTTTCCAAGAAAACGCGGCCGCCGTGGAGCTCGATGAAATACTTAACTAGGTACAGTCCCAGCCCTGTTCCTTTTACTTCGCCGCTGGCGGCCTGGCTCCGTCCGCGCGTGAATTTTTTCCAAACGTTTTCGTGGTCCGCCGGGTCGATTCCGGGCCCCGTATCTTCGACGACGACCACCACATTGTCATCTTTTTCCTGGGAAATCACGCGGATGACGCCCGGCTGTGCGGATTCCGAATCCGGCGCCGGAGTGTACTTGATCGCGTTTTCGATCAAGTTGTGGATGACCTCCTGAATCAGAGTCGTGTCGACTTCGATGGAGAACATCGGTTCGAGTTGACTTTCGATTTTGAGGTTCTTTTCCGCCGCGAGCGGGCGAAGACGGTTGACGACGCGTTCGATGTTCTCGTTGATGTCGGTCACTTCTTTCCGGATCCGGAAGTCTTTCGCCTCGATTTTGGTGACCTGCAGGATACTTTGGATGTAGCGGTGCAATTCGTCACTCGAGCGCCGCAAAGTTTTCAAATCCTGAACGAGCGCGGGGTCCGACACAGCGAAGAGAAGACGGTCGCAAATCGCCTGAATTTTCGCGATCGGGGTCTTCAAGTCGTGGCTCATCATGCTGACGAAGTTCGTTTTGAGTTGTTCGATTTCGGAGCGATAACGTTCCTGTTGCTGGAGACTCCATGTGCGACGCTCGTTGATCGCTAACTGGTAGCTCAGGAACACGATGCACGTGACAGTGAGCTGTGCGAGCGGCGAAAAGAGCGGAATCCATAAGAATAACGTGTCGAACGCCCACGTGCTGACGGCGGCCCACACGATCGCCGCGATGATGAACGCGACCAAGGCCACCGATTGCGGATACGTGATCAGGACCCAAATTGACCCGGCCATGAGGAGGGCCAAGATGGAAATGTAAACGGGTGTCGGCCAATGGTGGATGATCTTGCGCGCGACGAGCGTGTCGGTGACGTTGGCGAGGATTTCGGTCCGGCTCATGCGTCCCAGCGGCGTTTGCAGCATTTCCGATGGCGAGCTCAAGGGGCCGATCAGCACGACGCTGTCCCGTACTTGCTCGGGGTCGAACCGGCCTTCGAGAATGTCTCGGGCGTTGATGACGGTGAAAGAATTCTTGTCACCCGTGAAGTTGATCAGCGCCGATTTGCGCGAGGGGCGGTCTTCCCACGAGTGGTAGCTTGAGTCAGCCAGGGCGGCCAAGCGCGAGCCCATATGAGGAACTTGAACGTAAGAACTCGTGAAGCGTCTGACCACGCCGTCGTCGTCCGCGCGAATTTCGCGCAGCCCGACGTTCGTGTTGTAGGTGGATGCAAAAACCGGAACGAGGATCCGGCCGTTGGAGTCGATATCAGCTCCCCAGACGATACGCGGGTCTTCGAAAACCTGCCGGCTTTCATCCGTCAGACGTTCCGAGCGGACCTGGTCGCCGAAGTAGAGAGTGACGCCGATGGCGTGCGGCGAGGCCTCAAGCAGGCGCGAAAGAATTTTTTCCCACGTCTTCGGCTGCCAGAAGTAGGTGTCGTTGTAAGGAATGATTTCTTTCAACGGACGGAGCACATTCCGCCGTTCGTTTTCAAGAAAGAGACCTTCGCGTTCTCCTAAGTCGACGATCACGATGCGTGAATGGGCCGGACGCTGGCCGCGGGCTTTGAAGCGAAGGTCGTAATTGCGGGACTCGTCGTGGCTGAGGAGGATGATCCCGACGAACCAGCAGCCGATCGCGCGCAACCAAAAGTCCCGCGTTCTCCAAACGAGGAGCAGGTGGTATTGAAGAAATTTACGTAATTCCAACCAGCGTTCCAGCATGGCTCCTGCCGTTTTCACATAGGGTCGGGATTGATAGCTGACGCAATGTAGCAACATCCAGTAATTTTCGCAAGCTCGCTCAATGCCCGGAAATCTGTTATCAATGGCGTGTGCGTATCATTCATGGAACTCGAACTCTAGCGGCTCCTTTTAAAGCTTCGGTCTTAACGATCGGCAATTTTGATGGCGTGCATCTGGGCCATCAGTCGCTCATTCGGCGCCTTATCGAGAGGGCGAAAGAACGGCAGGTTCCCTCTGTCGTGATCACTTTTGAGCCGCACCCTGTAAAGGTTCTTTATCCTGACCGCCAGTTGCACCGCATTTTCGACCAAGAGGATCTTCGCGAGCAGATGGAACGTCTAGGGGTCGATAATTTGGTAATTGAGCCGTTTTCGCGGGAGTTTTCCCAATTATCGCCGGAGACTTATCTGCTTGAGTGGATCTTTAAGCCTTACGTTCCTCAGGCCATCGTGGTCGGCTACGACTTCAGCTTCGGGGCGAACCGCCAAGGGTCGATCGAGTTCTTGAAAGAGCGGGCGAAAAGCTTGGGCGTGGATGTGGAGGTCATGCCCCCGGTTAAAGTCGGTGACGTCTTGGTCTCTTCAACCCGTATTCGGCAGGCTGTTGTGGCGGGCGATGTCGAGTTGGCGAACAACCTCTTGGGCCGGCGATTTTATGTGCAGGGACTTGTCGAGAAAGGCGCCGGGCGCGGCAGAACGATTGGGGTTCCCACGGCCAATGTACGGACGACGGCCGAAACGATTCCGGCTCGAGGGGTTTACGCGGCTTGGGTTGAAGTTCGCGGGCGGCGCTGGCCCGCGGCTGTGAACATCGGCTTTAATCCGACCTTTGTGGACGCCCAAGGCGGCGTGCCCAGCATCGAAGCTCACCTCATCGGTTTTCCGCCGAACGAGGAGTCGGGAGATCTATACGGCGAGACTTTAAAGATCGAATTTGTGGCTCGTTTGCGGGAGGAGAAGAAGTTCTCTTCGGTCGATGCTCTCGTGAGCCAGATTCAAGCCGACATCGCGCAAGCGCGGTCAAAATTGTCCTCCTTATCGGATTTATGAGGTTTCCATGCTTCGCTGGGCCGAGATATCAGACCGTTCGGAGCACGACCGCTATCAAACGTTGAGTTCCGTTCTCAACGAAGCCGGTTTCCCTAACGAATTCTCGTTTATCGAAGCGGACGCAGAGCGGTTCTCGGAAGTTATGAAGGAAGCTCAAAGCCAGTTCGGCCAACTTCGCATCGGCGGCGAGCTTTGCCGTTTGGTGCATCTTTCGGCGAATCATATGTCGACGGTCATGCTTGCCCTGCAAACGGCCGACACTTACGCGCAGATGAAAGCGGACGGAGCTTTTGTCCGGACTCAAGAGGAAGGCGGAGGAGAAAGCGCGACATGGTGGCCGAAAAATTATCTTTGCGAAGGAATCCGGCGCGCGCTTATCTCGGATTTGAAAGCCGTCGATTTTTCCGGCGGCGTTTTCGTATTGGGAGCGGGCGCGGAAGCGAGATCAGTGGTTGCGGCCCTTGCGAAAACGGGATTCTTCAAATTTTCAGTCAGTGACCCCGACGAAGAGGCAGGAAGGGGATTCATCGAAGAGGCCGAGAAGGTCTTTTTCAATTGCCAGTTCCAGTTCGTTCCACGCCACATGATCACGCAGCTCCCCAGCGTGAATTCCGTGGCGGTCAACACTTTGGTCAGGGGGCGGGACGGGGGCGCTCTCGATGAGTTGTTCTACTTTAATTTCCTGAAGCCCGGCGGGATCTGGATCGATCTTCCGCTTGAGCGGCACGACGAATTGGACTCCGAAGCCGTCGCGGTCGGGGCGGCAGTTGCTCCCGGGTACCGAGTTTGGGCCTGGTCGGATTTCGAATGGGCCAGTGAAATTCTCGGGATCGCACTCCCGATCGAGCGCTTGACCGAGGCGTACAAGAACGTCAGAAGTTCGTGATCTCCCTGTGAAAAACTCGGACGTTCGAACAGTTACGATCGTCCTTTTCCCCATTTAAACTAAAAAAGCAAGTCATTCAGACGAATTGCGCGGGAAAGAGGACGGTATGTCGGCGGTCAGAAAGGGCCTGGGCGAGCTTCTGGTCCAAGGAAATCTTGTGACCATGCAGCAGATCGAAGAGGCCCGCAAAGAACAAAAGAACTCCGGCGGCCGGCTGAGTTCGGCGTTGGTCAAACTCGGCTATGTCGATGACGTGGCGATGGCGGAGTTTCTTGGCCGGCAATACGGTCTGCCATCTATCGACCTCGATCAGTTTGAAATCGATTCGGAGGCCCTCAAAGCTCTTCCGCACGACGTTTGCGTCAAGCACTGCGTGGTCCCGGTTTCGAAAGCCGGCAGCACACTGGTCGTGGCATTCGCCGATCCCTCGAATATGTTCGTGCGCGACGACTTGGCGTTCATCAGCAAATGCAAGATCGAGCCTGTCGTGGCCGCGGAATCGGCTATCGTCCGCGCCATCGAGAAGAACTACAAAACGCAAGCTGGTTCGGGACTCATGTCCGCGGCGAGCGAGCTGGAGAACGTCGAAGAAGCGTTCAATTTCACGGCATCGCTTCAAGCGCAAGCCATCGACGCCCCCGACGATAAGGATCTCGGACCGATCGTTAAATTCGTCAACCTCATGCTTTCGGAAGCTATCCGCATGGGGGCGAGTGACATTCATATCGAGCCTTACGAAAAGCGTGTGCGTGTCCGTTATCGCATTGACGGTCTTCTGCACGAGAAGAGTCAGCCGCCTGCGGGAGTCGCGGCTGGTCTCGCGAGCCGTATTAAAATCATGGCGCATCTGGATATCGCCGAGCGCCGCCGGCCGCAGGACGGCCGTATCAAAGTGCGCGCGCAGAACGGCGGCGACGTCGACTTGCGGGTTAGTGTTCTGCCGACTCTCTTCGGCGAAAAAATCGTTATGCGGATTCTCGATAAATCGAATCTTAAGCTCGATTTGTCGAAGCTGGGGCTCGACGACGTAGACCTTGCGATCCTGCGCGAAAAGATCAATCAACCGCAGGGCATGGTGTTGGTCACCGGTCCGACGGGCTCCGGTAAGACGACCACGCTTTATTCGGCGCTTGCGTCCATCAACGATCCGCAATTGAACATCTGTACGGCGGAAGATCCGGTTGAGTTCGAACTACCGGGTATCAATCAGGTTCAAGTCAACCCGGAGATCAACTTCGGTTTCGCAGAGGCGCTGAGGGCATTCCTCCGGCAAGACCCTGACATTATCATGGTCGGTGAGATTCGCGACTACGAAACCGCAGAAATCGCGTTTAAGGCGGCGAATACCGGTCACCTTGTCTTGAGCACATTGCACACGAACGACGCCCCGGCGACGATCGCGCGACTGGCCGATATCGGGATTGCGCCTTACCTCATCTCGTCGACAGTCTCTCTCGTCGTCGCCCAGCGGATGGCTGGACGTATTTGCACGAAGTGCGTGGCCCCGCAAAAAGTGGACAAGAAAGTTCTTATCGACGCGGGTGTCCGGCCGGAAGAGGTGGGAACATTCGAAGTCATGCGTGGCGAAGGATGTTCTGTCTGCAATGGAACGGGAATCAAAGGCCGTATCGGTATTTTCGAGGTGATGCAGATGACGCCGCAACTTCGCGAAGTCATCATGAAGGGTGGCAGTCCCCTTGAAATCAAGAGAGCCGCGATCAAAGGTGGAATGCGAACGCTCCGTCAGGCGGCGATTGCGAAGTTGAAAGCCGGCGTGATTTCTCTTGAAGAAGTTCTCACGACGACAATTGGGGATCACGAAGCATGATTACGCTGTTGCAACTTTTGAAATTTGCATCAGACCAAGGAGCGTCCGACCTCCATATCGTGGCCGGATCGCAGCCTGCGCTTCGGATCAACGGTCGGATTGTCCGCGTGAAAACCGATCCGCTCACAAAGGAGCAAACGCGCAAGCTTTGCTATTCGGTTCTGAGCGACATGCAGAAGAGCCGCTTCGAGGAGGCGAAGGAACTCGATTTCAGTTTCGACGTGAAAAACCTCGCCCGCTTCCGTGCCAATTACTTCTTCCAGCGGGGAGCGGTTTCGGGGGTTTTCCGGCGGGTTCCAACGCTGATTCCGAAGTTTCAGGATTTGGGCCTTCCACCTGCGATCGGCGACGTCACGAATCTGAACCACGGTCTTGTTTTGGTGACTGGGCCGACCGGCTCAGGTAAGTCGACCACCATCGCGACTCTGATCGATAAGATCAACACGGAGCGGTTCGGGCACATCATGACGCTTGAAGACCCGATCGAGTTCGTGCACCAGCACAAGAACTGTATCGTTAACCAGAGGGAAATCGGGGCCGATTCCACGACGTTCCGTACAGCCGCGAAGTATCTTCTCCGGCAAGACCCGGATTACTGTCTGCTTGGAGAGTTGCGCGACCTCGAATCCATCGAGATGGGGCTGACGACCGCGGAGACCGGGCACTTGGTATTCGCGACGTTGCACACGAACTCCGCGGTGCAAACCATCAACCGGATCGTGTCGGTTTTTCCGGCCGAACAGCAAGAAAGGATCCGGGTGCTTTTGAGCTTCACCCTGCAAGCCGTGATTTCGCAAAGACTGCTTCCGAGCTTGCAGGGAGGGCGCGTCGTCGCCGTTGAGTTCCTGCTCATGACCCCGAGCATCCGCAACTTGGTTCGTGAAAACAAATTGCATCAGATCCCTTCGATGATGCAGGTCGGGCAGGAAACCACGGGCATGGTCACGATGAATCAGAGTCTTGTTAACCTTCTGATGAAACGGAAGATCGATTTGAAAACCGCTTTTGCGGCGAGTCCGGAGCCCGAGCAGCTGGATATGCTTTTGAAGAAGGCGGGAATCTAGGAAGCGAGCTGAGAAATGGCCAAGTTTGTGTTCGAGGTCAAGGCGGCCAATGGCAGGGAAACGCGTGTCGAGGTTGAAGCGGCGAACGAAGCTGAGGCGCGCGTAAAACTCCGCGCACAAAAGATGGTGCCGTTGCGGGTTGTCGGTCCGGGCCTTCAACTTCAAAAGAAGAAGCAAGGGTTCGGTTCCGTTCGTGCGAAAGACCTTCAGATTTTCACACGTCAGCTCGCCACCTTGATCGGGTCGGGTATTCCGATTCTTCAAGCGATGGATACGCTCGCGCAAGGCTCGCGGAACTCGGTGCTGACGTTCGCTGTCAATTCCGTCGCGATCGATATCAGCCGAGGGAAGAGGCTTGCCGACGCCATGAGCGAGCACCCGAGGGTCTTCGGCCGGTTCTACGTGAACATGGTCCGTGCGGGAGAAGAATCGGGTAACTTGGACGTTATTCTCGGGCGACTTGCCCAGTACATCGAAAAGTCGGTCAAAATCCAGGGCCGCGTGAAAAGTGCGATGATGTACCCCATCGTCGTTTCAATAATCGCGTTTCTCATCGTCTTTGGGCTTCTGGCCTTTGTGATACCGAAATTCCAGGCGTTCTTCGAAAGCATGCACGGGGAGCTTCCGGCCCTGACCCAGCATGTGATCCGTCTGAGCGATTTCGTTTTGGCGTACTGGTATCTCATCTTGGCCGGCATCGCCGCAGCGATTTACGGAGTCGCCGTTTACTACCAGACAGACTCAGGTCGAAAAGTTTGCGATCAGGTTTTGATCGACCTGCCGCTTTTCGGTGAGCTCGTGCAGAAAAGCGCCATCGCCCGGCTCACGAGAACGCTCTCGACACTTCTTTCGTCGGGCATCGGGATCATGGAAGCGCTCGACATCGCGGCGAAAACAGTCGGCAACACGGTGATCGAAAGCGCGGTCCTACGCGCGAAAGACTCGATTTCCGAGGGGAAATCGCTGACCGTTCCTCTGGCGAAGGAAAAATACATTCCCAGAATGGTGACCCAGATGATCGGAGTCGGGGAACAAACGGGTAACCTCGATCAAATGCTCAGCCGGGTCGCCGATTTCTATGAAGATGAAGTCGATGTCGCCGTGAACGGTTTGACGACGCTTATTGAGCCGCTCCTGATTGTCGGTTTGGGAGCCGTGATCGCGGTTCTCGTCGTGGCGATGTATCTCCCTGTCTTCAACATGGCCGACATGCTCGGCCCGCGCTGAGGGAGTGGGAAGTTTGGCCGAAAAGGATGTTGTTCGCAGCAAGCCAGAGGTGTTCGATTTCACGAACAGCCGCAACCAGATGATGATCATCGAGGCGGTGCGGCTCGGCTTTCTGTCGATGATCCTTTTGGTCACGATCACGATCCAGTCGGTCCA